>JBGPLR010000035.1:0-13132 GCA_041486545.1 Terriglobia bacterium | reverse complement strand
TGCGGCATCTCAAGATCAGAAATCAACACGTCAGGCAGTCCCGCCTTTAACTTAAGAAGAGCGTCAAGACCATCCACGGCAGTGCGTACCTCATATCCTGAACGCTGCAACAACATGCCCAGAATGTTACGCACGGCGGCGTCATCGTCCACCACAAGAACCTTGGACCGGAATTGATTTGTCTTGACCGCGTCCGCCGGCTCTCCTCTTTCCGCTGCGGGTTTCGCGGGATTCGCGGGAAGTTCCCGAACTGACTTTTGCCCTTCAGGCACGGCCAAGGCGTCTGGCTTGAGCCCAGAAGCCAGCTCACCGACCGTCTGTTGGCCTTGGTGGGTCAGAGAGAATTGCAACGTTGCTAAACTTTCACCGGCAATGCTAACCAGCCCCATGGTGCGCAGGGAGTTCGCGGCAGCCACAATGATGGGCATGATCTGATCGTCCCCATCAGGGCAAAAGTACAGCGCTTTCCTCGGCCCTGCCGCCAGATTCATCAACAAAGCGACATGGGTAAAATCCAAAACGTCATGCTGGACTGACATCATCAACTCCTGTTCATCCGCGTTCCTTACGCAGGCCATGTGAGATTCCCCCTGCATAAGCCTTACAACTGCTTCATGCCGCTGTCATGAGACAATCCGCGGATAAGTGCGAGTTATTGGACTGGCTGAAGATGATTGTGATGGTAAAAATCAATTCTGTCTGTACAAAACAAGACACATTCGATGATTAGGTTTCATTAATAAAGAGTTCCCATTTGGTCAGAATTGACCAGTATGGCCGAGCGGCATCGCATACAGTTCACACAAGGCGGTCCTAAACTTTTATTCTCTTCAGGTTTCCTGAATCCAAGTCAGCCAACTGGAGTTGTCTCTAGACCGGTCCGCCCAGGAGGCCAAAAATGCCTGCAAAGGCCATTCAACACGAGATTGACCAGCTGAAAGGCGTGAGCACGCGCCTGGATTCTCTGGCAGGTGAACATCCAGGCGTGGAAACGGAAATGACCAGTATCTCCGGCAATGTCATGGGCAACGCGGTTCTGCTGGAAGTAATACTGACCACGAGAATAAAACCAGATTGACAGGCGCGGAGCCGCCGCAAGGGCCCAATCCTGTGGAACTGCATGAGCTATGCACCCGGCTTGCCAACGCTGCCCGGGAAAAGCCGGCAGTTCTTGGGCGAACCACCCGGCGCCAGAGCGAACTCACACCAATACTGCAGCAAACGTCAGCTCTACGAAATGCTCCTGAAGATCATTGATGAGCTTGACGCTCTTCCCCTGGTGGAGAACGCCATCCATCACTACATTGATCTCGCCGTCGTGCTCCAGGGATTGTTTGAGGGTAATGTGGTAAACGGTTTCCCGGAAGCGGTAGTGCACCTTAAACGAAGACCAGTCCGCCGGGAAACAAGGCGCAAAGTGAAGGGTGTCAGCCTCCAGTCGCAGTCCGAGCAGCGATTCCAGGATGAGCCGGTACATCCAGCCAGCGGACCCCGTGTACCAAGTCCAGCCGCCACGTCCGGTATGCGGCGCGACGGCGTAAATATCGGCGGCCATTACATAGGGCTCCACTTTGTAGATGGCAATGGCTTGGCTGGAATATGAATGATTCACCGGATTGATCATGTTAAAGAGGTCCCAGGCGCGCTGGCGGTCGCCCATGGCGGCAAAGGCCATGGCAGCCCAGATGGCCGCATGCGTGTACTGTCCGCCGTTCTCCCGCACTCCTGGAACGTATCCTCTTATATAGCCAGGATCCAGGTTTGATTTGTCGAATGGCGGCGCCAACAACTTGATCAGACCATGATCTCGATCGACAAGGCGCCGGTCCAAGGCCTCCATGGCCGTTCGCGAGCGCTGCTTTTCACCAGCGCCCGATAAGACGGACCAACTTTGCGCGATGGAATCAATTTGACACTCAGGATTGGACGCTGACCCAAGGGGTGAACCGTCATCGAAATACGCTCGGCGATACCATTCGCCGTCCCAGGCATGGTCTTCAATACTCTGGCGCAGGTCGCCCGCTTCAGACTTGCAGAGCTCGGCAAAGACTTTGTCACCCCGGCGGGCGGCCAGTCCGGCAAAACCCGTTAAAACCTGATGCAGGAAGAACCCAAGCCACACGCTTTCACCCTTGCCATGCTCGCCCACCAGGTTCATGCCGTCATTCCAATCGCCAGTGCCGATCAAAGGAAGGCCGTGCTTGCCTTTCTTGAGTCCGGCCATGATGCTCTGTGCGCAATGCTGGTACAGAGACCCGCTCGTTTCCGAGCGCTGCGGCAAATCGTAATAGGAGTCTTCTTCCGGCAGTACAGCCCGGCCTTCAAGGAAGTGAACCGATTCATCCAGCACTCCGGTATCACCGGTGCTGGCAACGTAGCGGCAGACAGCCAAGGGCAACCACAGGTAGTCGTCCGAGCAGTGCGTGCGAACTCCCTGGCCTGAAGGAGGATGCCACCAATGCTGGACATCACCTTCGCGAAACTGGCGCGAAGCGCAAAGCAGAAGCTGTTTACGGACCAGGCCTGGTTCCGCGTGCACCAGCGCCATTACATCCTGCAACTGGTCACGGAAGCCGAAAGCGCCGCCTGACTGGTAGTATCCGCTGCGCGCCCACAGGCGGCACGCCAGCGTCTGGTACAAGAGCCAGCCGTTGGCCATGACATTGATTGCCGGATCAGGCGTGTCCACATTGACGGTGCCAAGAGTATGCGTCCAGTAGTGCCACACCGCTTCCAGCTCTGTCCGGGCTGCTCCTGCACTGCGAAAACGCCGCACCAACTCAGCCGCCTGCGCAGCATCTTGTCCTACCCCGAGAATGAACACGATCTCGCGTTCCTGCCCCTCCAGCAACTCAAAGGGCAGGCGGATGGCGGCACACGGATCTAATGCAGGCCCCAGCTTCCCGGACAACCGTGTCTTATACATGCCGGACGGATTGGAGAGCGTGCCATTGCGTCCGAGAAACTCTGCCCGATCGGCAGTGATTGTCCGGCTCGCTTGACTCGCGTCAAAGAAAGCCACCCTGTCAGGAAATTGTGAGTTATAAGCGTTGCGCGCAAACAGCGTGCCGGTAGTGGGGTCGGTCCCCGTGACGACCTGCGCGGTTGATTTGGGCCGCAGATCCCCCAGTACCCATTCCACATATCCAGTCGCGGAAAGCCGGCGGCTACGGCCAGAATTGTTGGTTACCTTGAGCACCGAGAACTTTACTGGAGCATCCGGCGCCACGTACACGTGCAACTCTGAGCGGATGCCGTCCTCGGCGTGCTCGAACACGGTGTATCCGAATCCGTGGCGGGTAACATAGGGTCCGGTGCCGCGGGCCGGCAATGGTGTTGGCGACCAGAAACTGCCGCTCTCTTCATCGCGCAGAAACAATGCTTCGCCGCAAACGTCGGTCACCGGATCGTTGTGCCACGGCGTCAGGCGAAACTCGTGCGCGTTTTCGCCCCAGGTGTACGCTGCGCCACTCTCGGAAATCACGGTACCAAAATCCGCGTTGGCAATCACATTCACCCAGGGTGCAGGGGGGAGCTGGTCCTGCGCCATGGTGATCACATATTCCCGGCCGTCGCGAGTGAACCCGCCCAGGCCGTTGAAGTGAAGAAGATCGCGGGGTGGCAGCTCGTCGCTCCGGGTTCGACCATCGCGGCTCGCTCTCCTGATCCGCACCGGTGGGACTTCGGGTTCCACCGCCCGGCGGGTAGCAATTTGAGCGCCCAGCGAACCCCGGCTGTCCATGATGATGACCCGCGCAACGGTTTGAAAGAGGAGGCGGTCCTCGTTCGGCATCTGCTCGGCGACGCGCACAAAGATCTCGCCTCCCCGCTCCGTGGGACTGGATTGCACACCAGCCGCTACCAGATCCATGATCCGGTCCTGCAACACCTGGCGGTACCCAGCGTGGTCTTCATTCCAGATGACCAGATCAACGGGAAGGCCTCTTAGCCGCCAATACGAATGCGCTTGCACAAGCTGGCGAACCAGATCAATGTTGTCAATGGAGCCGATCTGCAGCAATACGATCGGCAGATCGCCAGACACGGCATAACCCCACAGACCCGACTGCGTCCGGCGGTTATTGGTGATCACTGAAGCTTCGGCGCGCAGCGACGGGTTGGCATAAAGAATGGAACTGGCCAAACGTCCAAAGCTCTGGGCGTCGGCTTCACTGACATTGAGCTGTCGCAGCAACACCTGGCTATGGGTCCATGCCAGATCAAAAACACGGTCTGCCAGGTAGCGGTCCTGATATTTGTTCGCTAACTGCAGGCAGCGGTCGCGGGTTTCTCCCACGCCGGATACCAGGTTGGCGGTGGCGGATTGCCCAGGCTCAAGAACAATCTGGTAGCGAATGGCCACGATGGGATCAAGTACGGAACCCTGGGTGCCCGTCAACGGGTCGCCGCCGCTCAAGGCCTGGGGGTTGGCCACGGTCCTCCCCCGGCCGATGAACTGGGCACGATCAGTTTCGTAGGAGACATTTCGAGAGTCCGCGCCGTGTACCACCATCAGGTGGAACATCCATGGCGGCTTCTCGCGGAGGGACCGCGCCCGGCGCGTGCAGAGAATGGCCTGCAGTTGTTCCAGAATTTCTGTTTGCACGAAGAGGTTGCTGAACGCTGGATGCAAAGTGTCTGCCGCAGCCGGTGCAAGAACGACTTCAGCGTAACTGGTGATGTCAATGACCTTGCGCTTGCGGCTGCGGTTGGTGAGAGTGACGCGACGCAATTCAACGTCATCCTCCGGGGAAACCGCGATCTCCGTATGGGCGTCAAGGTCTGACTCGCGGCAGCGGAACTCGACTTTGGCTTCCGAGAAGATCGCCTCATAGGATTCCAACGATTTCGCGGTGGGCTGATGGGCAGTCGACCAGAACCTCCCCGTGGTCACGTCACGGATGTAGCAGAAAGTCCCCCAGTTATCGCGCGTTGGGTCTTCGCGCCAGCGGGTTACCGCCATGTCCTTCCAGCGGCTGTAACCTCCGCCGGCGTTGGTAACCATAACGTGGTAGTTGCCGTTCGACAACAACTGTACTTCTGGAATGGAAGTATTTGGACTGCGAAAGACCCGGACTGAGGTCTCAAGGTCCGCAGCGGTCCTGTGGGTCTCGGGAAGCCCTTCGGGTGACGAATAAAGTGCAGTCGGTTTGGGAACCTTCTCGTGCAAGAGCAACATGGTGGCCTGAAAGATTGGAACCGACTCGAAACGGCGCTGCATCGGCCGGTCCAGCAGAACATGCGACAGGCTTATCAGGCTCATGCCCTGGTGATGGGCCATATACTCCTTAACAATGGCGCTCGCCTGGCCCCGAGGCACTCGCGATGGAGTGTAGTCAACGGCCTCGTAGAAGCCGAACTTGCCCTCACAGTGGGCAACTGACAGTCGCTGCAAGTTCACGCAAGCCCGTTCCGGAGACACCAGCAGAGCCAGGCTCGAAGCATAGGGTGTAATCACCAGGTCATCGGCGAGCCCCCGCTTCAAACCGAGTCCGGGAACACCAAAGGCGCGATACTGGTAATTGGAGTGAACGTCAACCAGGTTGTATCCGGATTCGGATATGCCCCAAGGCACGCTTCGTGCCATGCCGTACTCAATCTGTCTTGCAACCGCGGCTTTGTAACTCTCATCGAGCAGCGTATTGTCGTAGGTGGGCATTACCAGCAGCGGCATCAGGTACTCAAACATCGAACCGTCCCAGGAGAGGAGCGTTGGGCCGGCCGAAGTGTTGGTAAGCTGCCGGCCAAGGGAAAACCAGTTCTCTTGTGGGACCTGGCCCGCCGCAATGGCGACAAACGAGGCCAGTCGTGCTTCCGATGCCAGCAGGTCATAGTAGCCGGAGTCCCTGCGCCGTTCGCTTACGTTGTATCCAATCGTCAACAAGTGACGTGGCTGGTCGTAAAGGAAGTCGTACTCCGCATAAGCAAACTCTTGGCACTGCAGCGCCAGCCTCTCAATTTCTGAGATGCGGCTCTTGGCGCGTTGGCTGGCTTCAACCAAAAGGGGATTCAAGACGTCCGGCGACTTGCCCGACTCAGCTCCATCGCCACGCTGGCCGGGGATGACGGAAGCGAACTCGACATCCAATGTGGCCAGCTCGCGCAGAGTTGGAATCCTCTCCAACTTCGATCCGTTTGGCGCTTCCGGTTGACGCACCACCGGAACCCACGGCGCGAGGAAGAGCAAATCTTCGAGTGCGGCCTGGGACTGGCCGGCAAGAGCATTGGCCCAGTCCGCGGGCCCACTTCCCGGCAGCCTTTTCGCGCTTTCCACCAAGCGCGCGGTTTCTCTTGCGAGCTGTTCCAGGCATGAATGCACCTGTGACAGAGTCGTTGGGGGAGATACACACCAGCCGTCCAGCGTTGTCCGTAACTCAGCGGCAAGAAGCATTGCGGCCTTTGCCGGTTCCGCATCGGGAGAAGCCAGTCCTTGCACCACGTCCAGAAAGACTCCGAGAACATCGAGCAGGCCTTCCAATGAACGCGGCGCAAAGATCTTCTGGTCCACAAGGGCGGCGAGGCCAGGCTCCAGAGTCAGCATATGGGCGGCGAGATTCCCGCTGTCTACGGTAGAAACATACAGAGGCGCGAGAGGCTTCAAGGTTTGCGTGTCATACCAGTTGTAAAAATGCCCCTGGTGCCGCTCTAACAGAGCCATGCTCTGGAATGACTTGGCGGTTCGTTCCAGCAATTGAGATGCGGAGGAATAGCCAAAGTCGTAAGCAGAAAGATTGGCAAGCAATGCCAGCCCCATATTCGTTGGAGAGGTGCGGTGGGCAATCGACTGAACAGGGCCCTCCTGATAGTTGTCCGGAGGAAGCCAGTGGTCGTCCGCGCTGACAAACTTCTCAAAGAACGACCAGGTCTTGCGCGAGAGCTTGCGGAGGAAGACCGTTTGCTCGGCGGAGAGCCTGATCACGCGACGGGAGATCGGCAGGCTGATCCACCACGCGATGGCCGGCGACACAAACCAAAGCAGCACAATTGGCGCCGCCACACGCAGGCTCGCCGGCCTCAGCACGATCAGACCAGCCACGGTGGCAAGAGCAAAGGCAGGAGCGGACCACATGCGAAGGAGAGTCTCTCCTGGACCACTGCCGCCGGCGTGTTGGTGTTCGCTTGAGGCATTCCACTCCAGAAGCCGCCGATGCGAAAAGTGCATTCGCCAAATGGACCGAAGAATCGCACCAGAGCTGAAGAAGGCCTCGTACGGCAAACAGGCAAACGAGAACAGCCCCTGGGCAGCGTGCCGGCGAAAAGAACGTCCCACCTCGCGCGGGTGCTGCAGCACCGCTGCCTCCGGCGGTTTATGGAACAAGTCGAAAAGCGAGATGACAACGACGGGAACGAATACGGCGCCGAAGACCGCGAGAGTCCAGGCCCACGCCGGCGACAACCGCAGCCAAATGAGCAGCAACAAGAGAACGCTGGCGGCCGGCACCAGACTGCGGCGAAGATTGTCAATAACTTTCCAGCGAGAGAGTGCGGTCAGCGGATTGGTGAGTCTCTTGCGCTCTGAACCGGGCGCACGTGGCAGAACCCAACGAGCGATCTGCCAGTCACCGCGAATCCAGCGGTGGCGACGCGCAACGTCCGCGTCGTAGGTTGGCGGGTAATCCTCGTAGAGCTGCACGTCACTCAACAGGCCGGACCGTACATAGCATCCTTCTATCAGGTCGTGGCTGAGAATGCGATTTTCGGGAAACCGTCCTCCGAGCGCCTGCTGGAAGACTTTTACGTCATAGATCCCTTTGCCGATGAAGGACCCCTCGCCAAAGCCATCCTGGTAAACGTCTGATACCGTCTGCGTGTAGGGATCAATACCCGGCTCACCGCCCCAGAGACGGGCGTAGCGTGAGCGATTGGTTCCCGGGAGGCTCATGGCAACACGCGGCTGCAGGATGCCGTAACCCTGCACAACGCGCTGCTTCGTTTCGTCGTAGATGGGCAGGTTGAGCGGGTGGGCCATGGCTCCCACAAACTCCACAACCGAGTCTCGTGGCAACTGCGTGTCTGTATCGAGAGTGATGACGTAACGAACGTCAAGCAGGACAGCCGTTCGTCCAACGATTCTCACGAAGTCATCGCCGGGCCGGCCCAGCAGGAACAGGTTCAATGCCTCAAGCTTGCCCCGCTTGCGTTCGTAGCCCATCCACATTTGCTCGACCGCATTCCAGCGGCGCGGGCGATGAAGGAGAAAGAACCTATCGACACCGGGAGAGCCGTATCGATTATTGAGATCTGTGACGGCTGCCTGAGCAAGCTCCAGCAGAGGCTCGTCCTGTGGAGTATTCTCCTGGCTCGCATCGCCAAAATCCGACAGGAGGCAGAAGTGGACATTCTCATCTCGATTCGCAAGAAAGCGGACCTCCAGGTCTTCTGCCAGACTTGCAACACTTTCCGCAGAGGTGAGCATGCATGGAACCACTACGAGCGTGCGCAGCTCAGGCGGAATGCCCTTGGAGAAGTCCATGCGCGGCAGCACATCTGGCTGAGCCAGTTTAGTCACCAGCCAGTTCAACATTGTGATTACAAACTGGCCGACAACCATCAGCGTGCAAATGGCGAGCAAAACCAGGGCTGGACCCCGCGTACCACTGGAGTGTGCTTGTTTCATCAAACCGCCGGTGATCAGCGCGGTTGCGGCGAACATCATCAGCGAATACATCAGCAACGAATGCCGCCTGCACGTAGCTCGCGCAGATCGCCAGATTGCCCTGCGCATCCCCACCGAGCGTTCCAGCGCCTCGCGCCCCTCGCCGATCAAATAAAACCCGACGTGCCCAGCCGAACTATCTTTGTTCTCCCAGCTTGCGCGCGCCAACTCGACTGCCTGGCCGGCTACTTCGCCTTCTGATGAGGCGCTGTTCCTGGCAATCTTTTCAACCACGTGGCGGTAACGGTCGCGCGTGGCAAAACTCATTTTCCTGTAAACACCGGCGGGATCTTCGCGGAGCTTGTGCTCGACGACGCTCAGAGTCTCGACAAATTCGCGCCAGTCCGCCCCGTCCAGGAACCTCAGGCTGGCAATACTGTTGCTGATGGAAACCTGGTCCATGGCTTGTTGCTGGTTTTCAGCCCTGACCAGTTGCTCAATCATCGATCCGGATTCTGAGAGCCGTTGTTCAATCCATGTGAGTGGCAAGGCCAACGCGGGGCCTTGCCCTTGCAGCCGGCGCGCCAGCTCGGCGATAAACGAGCCCACCATCGGCGGATTCGAACGGGCCATGTCTGCGATAACAAGAATGAGGTTTTTGGGGTCATTTTCAGCGGCCTCCGTCATCTTGTCGGCCCAGCCATCGGCGAGGTTGCGGTCAAGCCGGTCTGCGGCAATCAGAGCGGCAACGCGCCTGAGATTCTCAATGAGCGCCAGCCGCAGCATGATGGGAATGGCCCACAGTTCTCCTAGATTCAAATCAGTAATGGTTTGGTAGGACGCCACAAAACCGCTAAGGCTGTCTAAATCAACTCGAGCGTCTTCGTGTGAAATCGTTTCCAGGGCCAGGTCATACACACGCGGCAACCCTGCTGACGGGCCCTTGAGCAAGCGAGGAAGAACCCGGCTGTACCCTTTCGGCAAATGCCTCCGGGCGGTCCGGATTTGCTGTTCGATCAGATAGAAGTTGTCGAGTAACCATTCCCCGGCAGGGGCAATCTGACGGTTCTCTCGAAGCGCTGAGGTCAGAAGATGGCAGGTGTCCGTGAGTACCTTTTCGTTCTCCGCCAGCCTTGACAAGAGTTGGTCCGGGGCACGCTCGTGCGCGACGGTGTGAGAACTTGCCAAGACCTTGCCATGTTGCTTCATCTGCTCGCTACTGAATAACTCAGAGCGTAAGGGCGCCTCTCCTTCGACAGGTTTGGTCTCCCAAAGGCTCCTGCGCAGGCGCGCCCCTATCTGAAGCAAGTTGTCGTGGCTTGATCGTCTATTCAATGAATCATTTCTCTCCTGACAACGTCCGTTCACATTCTAAGTTGCCGTTTTCGAATACTGCAAAAATGAAGTCCGGCGAAATGGAGAGCAACCAAGTAACCTCCTGTTCTCAACGCTACACGGAGAAAGGCATTGAAGGATACCCAGCGAGGGGAAAAAGTCACAAGGTGACTGATGTCTTGACGAACTCACCGCCTGCGCATCGGCCCTCCCCGTGGGATACGGACCGGATCAGGAGCGCGGCCCCGCCGGAGCATTGCCTTGGCTAGTTGGGTTCACATCAACGGATTGGCGCGCCGCACGTCGCGAAGCCAGCTACCAAGCCGATCATCGCGGAATTCAATAGAGCGCCCCTATTCTTTTCACAAAGAAGACACATGGTTCAAATGCGACCGAGAACCAGAAGAATTACGACTAACAAAAGAACCAACCCTAGTCCGCCGCTCGGGTAATAACCCCAGCTTCTGCTATGTGACCACCTGGGCAGCGCCCCGAAGAGGGCCAAAATCAAAATCACGATCAATATAGTTCCAAGCATGTCTCGCTCCTTACCGTTTCATGTATTCGCAACCGGAATTCTGTTAGTAATCCGGTGCAGCCTTTAACAGCTGCACCGGACATGCGATTACAGCGAGATGCTGATTGCAATTCCAGCTCTCGGATGCCTCCGGTTGAATAAGTAATAGCCATTGTCAACGTAAGAAATATAGACGTCATCGGTGTCGTACCAGTTGTCCGCCCAATATTCCGGCCACGGGTCAACAAGGCTGAACCAGTAGCCGCTGTATTGAAAACGGGGATATCCGCCTACCACCAGGAACGGACGGCCATAGATTCGGAACCCGTGTTCCCGACCAAAGGACCTGCGGAAGCGGTCGTCAGAAATGCGGTACCCGTCGTAGCCCCCGCGTTGCTGCCAGGTGCGGTGATCCGACTGCCAGCTTCGCGCGCGACGCTCTTGCCATGCGCCATGTTGGACGCGTTGCTGCTCCCGAGTACGTTGAGGCCTAGCGTTGCTCCGGCCTTGCTGGTTATTGGCGCGCCGTTGATTCTGTCCCTCCCGTTGCTGCCGAGCTTGTTGTTGCTGGCCGCGATCGGACGGTTGTTGTTGCTGCGCACGTTGTGAACGGTTCTGCCCACGTTCTGACTGGGCCGGCTGCTGAGCTCGCTGGCCCTGCCCTTGCCCCTGGCCGCGCTCTTGCTGACGGCCTCGATCTGACTGTTGGGCATGCTGCGGGGGCGCACTTTGGTCCCGCCTCTGCTGCTGGCTGTGTTGCTGTTCGGGCTTGCCTTGCTCACGTTTGCCCCGTTGCTGTTCAGAATGGTCTTGTTTTTCGCCCTGCTGCTCCCGCTGTGAGAAAGCGGGAGCAGTGATTCCAACGAGCACCGCGAGGGCCGCGGCGCTGATGATTCCAGTTACATTCATAAAGGATTACCTCTTCTTGCTGCCGATTACGGGGAGCTTAGCGCAAGCTTCCTGTGGTTGTGTTGAGCGGTTTGCCGATCGCTTCACCTGAGACGAGAAGCTCGACCCTGCGGTTCTGTTGCCGGCCGACGGAGTTATCGTTCGTGGCTACGGGCAACGAGTTGCCGAACCCCTTTGCGCTGACGGCGCCTGTTGCCACGCCCTGTTGGACCAGGTAATCACGTACCGAGCCGGCGCGATTTTCAGACAACGTCTGGTTCATTGCATCGCCGCCGACATTGTCCGTATAGCCGCCGACTTCAATGTTGAGACCAGGATAAGCAAGCAGAATGCCGGCGACCTTCGCCAGCTTCTCGCGCGCACCTGGCTTCAACGAGTATTTTCCAGTGTCAAACAGCACGTCAGACATGCTGACGATGAGCCCGCGCGCGCTGTCTCGAGTTTGCAGGACCTTATTCAGTTGTTCGGACAACTGTGTGCGCATGGTTGCTTTGTCGGCTTCTGACTGCTGCGCGCTCAACTGGGCCTTTTCTGCAGCTATGCGGGATTGTTCCGCGTCAGCCTGGGCCGCGGAAAGAGCACTGGCCGATGAGGCTTGGCTGTCTGCCATATCGGCTTTGGCCCTAGCTGTTTCGGATTGGGCGTTGGCCGAATCGTTGCGAGCTTTGGCCGCATCAGACTCTGCCCGGGCTTTGTCGGCCTGCGCGTCAGCCGCATCTGATTCGGCACGTGTTCTTGCCGCTTGAGCAATCGCCGTGTCGGACTGCGCTTGCTCTTTTTGGCGAATCGCTTTATCCGTTTGTTTCTGCGATCTCTCTTGTGCTTCTATGGACGCTTGGCGTTCCTCCGCGAGGCGGACATCATCCATCTTCTTGACTGCAATCGCTCGCGCGTCTTCAGCCGTCTGTACGGCTTCACGCGACACGGCAATCAGCGGTTTCTTGTCGATGTGTTTTCTTGTGGCATATTCATCAGCCTTGTCCATGAGATGTACTGCGCGCCGATAGCTGTCGCTGGCAAATTCTTCAGCGCCCTCAGACTTTGCGATGCGCAGCGCATTCCTTGCTTCAAAGAATTCCAGGGGCAACCGGGTGCTCAGGACAACCGGGTCAAACTTATAGCCCGTGGGAATATATCCGCCGCGTTCCATCAACTCGTACTTTGCATTGACTGACTCGCTGGTCCCTTTGGTGTCTTCACGAATGACATTCTCCAGCACGACGACGTTGCTGGGCTGCCGCACAGCATAATAAGGTTCCGCGGTAACGATCAAAGCAAAGGCCTGGAGGTCAGTGGTCACATCCAGCTTGCTGCGGTGGTTGTCTCCCACCAAGACTTCGCCCAAGTTGATGGCGCGTCCTTCAGGTGAGATGGCCCACAGGATGTACGTCAGGTATTCATTGCCGAATTTGGTGGGTTTTTGCAGATCGCCAAATTCCACTTCGATTTCGATATAACCCTTCTTGCTTTCCACTTTCGCTTCGCCGTTGGCCGCGGGCATCAGGTCGGTGCCCGCAAAATTCACCTTGCTGGCCCCGCTGCGATGCTTGTAGTTGACGGCCTGCACACTGCGGCTGATTACAGTTACCCGGAAGACGGGTGTGGGGATTAAGGGCTCAACGACTACGGTCTGGGAAGTAGTTTGGGCAAAGGCGCTCAAACTCAGTGCCATTCCAGCTGCTAACAAAAGCTTGCTTTTCAAAATATCTCCTTGGGCAGGTGCCCGGTCGCGATATAGCGATCTACGTTGACGCGCCCGGTCTGGCTGGGCGCCC
>JBGPLR010000034.1:0-13431 GCA_041486545.1 Terriglobia bacterium | reverse complement strand
TTGTTCAACACTGGTTTTTTTTTACTTCCGGCGGGTTGCGTGTAATCGGCTCCGCCACTGATTAGTCTTGCGACAGCTTTCTCTTCATCCTGCGTTCAAGTTCGACCTCCGATATGGCCTTCCACGAAGGATCCTCTTCCCACTCCAGACTCAAATCTCTCCAATCCGGATTCTCTGCAAGAATCAACTTCAGTTTCTTCTCGCGGCGCCATGCTTTGATTTCTTTCTCCCTGGTGATCGCACTCACCACCTGTGAGAACTCTTCGTAATAGACCAGCATGTCGAAGTTATAGCGCGCCGTAAAGCCTGGCAGCAGCTTGCGCTTGTGTTAAAAAACCCTCTTGAAAAGTGTGCTGGTGATCCCTGTGTAAAGCCGGCGTGACTTGTTGGACATGATGTATACAAAATACTGTTTCATATGCGACCGCGGAGCCGATTCCTCGCTCCGCTCGGAATGACACGGTCGAGTGGGTTAGTTAGTGTATAACCTCGGAGATCGTTCCTGCATTAGCCGACGGCGTTTCCCGTCAAGCTGATAAGCTATCCCTCAGCCGTTCATCGCCATGATTACTGACGCCATCCACAAGATCGCGAACCACCGCATCTCGCTCAGCCGCGAAGAAGCGCGCGAAGTCATGTCGCAAATCCTCACCGGCCACGCCACGGACGCACAGATTGCCGCGCTGCTGGTGGCGCTGCACATGAAGGGCGAGACGGTGGAAGAGATCGTGGGCTTTGCGGAAGCCATGCGCGCCGCGGCCACGCCCATCACCCACGCGGACGGCACGGCGCTGGACGTGAGCGACACCGGGCGCGAGGCTCTGGTGGACACCTGCGGCACCGGCGGCGATGCTAGTGACACCTTCAACATTTCCACGGCGTGCGCGCTGGCCATTGCCGGCGCCGGCGTGCGCGTGGCCAAGCACGGCAACCGCGGCATCACATCCAAATGCGGTTCGGCGGACGTGATGGAAGCCCTGGGCGTGAAGATTGACATTCCTCCGGCGCGCATTGCCGAATGCTTGCGGGAAGTGGGCATCGCCTTCATGTTTGCTCCGGCCATGCACACCGCCACCAAGTACGTGCAGACGGCGCGTCGCGAACTGCGCCCGCTGCGCAGCGTGTTCAACCTGCTGGGTCCGCTGACCAATCCGGCCGGAGCGTCGGCGCAGGTGGTGGGCGTTTATTCCGCGGACCTGGTGGAAAAACTGGCCACCGCGCTGAAGATGCTGGGCCTGAATCGAGCGCTGGTGGTGCACGGGGCCGACGGCCTGGACGAGATTTCCATCAGCGGGCCGACGAAGATCGGTGAAGTGCGCGGCGAGTGGGTGCGCACCTATGAAGTCACGCCTGCACAGTTCGGCCTGAAGCCCGCGCCGCTCAGCGCCATTACGGGTGGCGATCTCCACGTCAATGCTGAGATCATCCGCAAGATTCTTGCCGGCGAAAAATCTCCACGCCGCGATATTGTCCTCATGAACGCCGCCGCCGCCCTGGTGGCCGCGGGCAAGGCCGACTCGCTGGCCGAAGCCATGCCTCTGGTGGCCCAGTCCATTGACTCCGGCGCCGCGCGCAAGAAGCTGGACGCGTTGGTGGAGTTTACGAAGCGTTAGTTTTTGTCGCTCCGCTCCAAACCGCCACGAAGTATTGTTCTTTTGAACGTTCTTCTGCGCTTGAGGCAGTCCGCTCGGCGCGCAAGTCGGCCTCGCGGCCTTATCTCCAGTTTTTGTCGCTCCGCACCACGCCGCTGGGAAAGCGAGTCCCTTCCCGCCGCGTCCCATGGACGTTACAATCAGAACCCTGATCATCGAACCGAGGTCCCCCATGCCCTTATCCCTAAGCCGCCGCGCGGCGCTTACCGTGCAATCTGAGATTCGCGTGATGTCGCTGGAGTGTGAGAAGGTCAAGGGCATCAACCTGGCCCAGGGTGTCTGCGACACGGAAGTTCCCCTCCCGGTTCGCGACGCCGCCAAGCGGGCCATTGACGGCGGCATCAACAGCTACACGCGGGCGGAAGGCCTTGCGCCGATCCGCCAGGCCATCGCAGAGAAGATGCGCCGCTTCAACGGCATTGAGTGCGATCCGGAGACGGAAGTCATCGCCCACTCGGGGGCCACGGGCGCTTTTTACGCCAGCTGCCTGGCCGTGCTCGATCCCGGCGATGAGGTCATTCTGTTTGAACCTTATTATGGCTATCACTTCAACACCCTGGTTGCGGTGGAGGCAGTTCCCGCGTTTGTCACTCTGCAGGCGCCGGACTGGAAGTTTTCCCCGGCCGACCTGGAGCGCGCCATAACGCCGCGCACGCGGGCCATCATGATCAACACGCCGGCGAATCCTTCGGGCAAAGTCTTCACCCGCGAGGAGCTGGAATGGATTGCCGCCTTCGCCATCAAGCATGACCTGTTCGTCTTTACCGACGAAATCTACGAATACTTCATCTATGAAGGCCGGCACATCAGCCCGGCCACGCTGCCCGGCATGTGGGAGCGGACCATCACCATCTCCGGCTACTCCAAGACGTTCGCCATCACGGGCTGGCGCGTGGGTTATACCATCTGCCATCGCCAATGGGCGCAGGCCATGGCTTACTTCCACGACCTGGTTTACGTGTGCGCGCCCGCGCCGCTGCAGATCGGCGTGGCTGAGGGTATCCAGCAGCTGCCGGACAGTTTCTACCAGCAGATATCGGAAGAGTATGTCCAGAAGCGCGACATGCTTTGCGGAGTCTTGCAGGAAATCGGATTGACGCCGTCGGTCCCCAAGGGCGCGTATTACGTGCTGGCCGACGCAAGCGTCCTCCCGGGAAGAACGAGCAAAGAAAAATCCATGAGCCTGCTGCGCGAAACCGGTGTGGCCAGCGTGGCCGGCAGCGCGTTTTATCACGGCTCCGGCGGCGAGAACCTGATCCGCTTCTGCTTCGCCAAGACCGACGCCGAGTTGCAGGAGGCTTGCAAACGGTTGAGAGCGTTGGCTTCTTCCGCTAGTCCCGAGCGTAGCAAGGGATCCCTATCGAGACGATAGAGCATTTGGCCGCGAATGCACGCGAATGAGCACGAACATCAAAAGATAAATTTGCGTAGCGCCGCGTTAATTAGCGGCTAGTTTCCCCTCCGCTGCTTCCTTTCCTCCATGTCCAATCGCTTGGCGCACTTATTTAGGACGATGAACTAGTTCGCACTCGCTATAGCGAATAAAATACGTTACTATAGAAAGATTTTGCAAATTGCGGAAATGAGCACGAGCAGGCTGCAAGGAAAATCGATGAGGCAAAGCCGCAAGTCGCAGGATCGTACCTGAAGGGCAGAAAGTTTGCAGAATCATCAGGTTACAAGAAAAAATAACTCATGAGACAACGCTTGGGTGACCGTTGGGTCGAATGGATTAACTCCTTTTTTTGCAATAGGCATGAAAGGGGGAGGGTGGGGAGGGGATTTGCACAATGGTCATCAATGAAATAGTTAGCAGTCAATTCAACCGGGAATCTCCCGGGGATGATTCGTGTAACGCCTTTAGATTCCTAGTTGAAGGGGAAGGGGCAGGGGAGTTGGGTTTGAATATAATCGAAACAATGAACTTCTCTGAACTACTGCGGGATACCGGCGTCGCCCATAGCGGAGGTGAGGTACAAGTTGCCGGGTTGGACTACAACTCCCGCCGCGTCCAGCCGGGATGGGTCTTTGTTGCCATGCATGGCGACAGCACCAACGGCAATCGCTTCATTGACGCTGCCCTGGAAAACGGCGCCGTGGCCGTGGTCACCGATGCCAAGCACGAACATCATCGCGCGCATGTCCCCTGGGCGGTGGTCACCGACGGACGCCAGGCCCTGGCGCGGATGAGCGCGAACTTTTACGGACGTCCGGCGGAGAAGCTGAAGACCATCGGCATCACCGGCACCAACGGCAAGACCACCACCAGTTTTCTGTGCGAATCCATTCTCAAGCATTGCGGCAAGAGTTCCGCGCTGATCGGGACGATTGAATATCACGTAGGGGGACGAGTTCTGCCTGCGCCGCACACCACGCCGGAAGCGCTGGAGCTGAACCAGATCTTTGCCGAAGCCGTGGGCGCCGGCGCGACCCACGCGGTAATGGAAGTCTCTTCCCACGCGCTGGTCCAGGGACGGGTGTGGGGCATCCCTTATGAAGTTGCGGTGTTCACCAACCTCACCCGCGACCACCTGGACTATCACAAAGATATGGACAGTTATTTTGAAGCCAAGAACATCCTGTTCAACGGCTGCGGCAGCGCGCCGCCGAAGACCGCCGTCATCAACGTGGACGACGAATATGGCATGCAGTTGGCGCAGACCAGAAAGAGCGCCAACGAACGCGTGATTCTTTACGGAATCCAAAGCGGCGATTTCCGCGCACTGGACATCAACTTGCAACAGGATGGCACCACGTTCGAACTCGTCACCCCCACCGGCAGCAAGAAGATGGAGACGGCGCTGATCGGCGGCATCAACGTGTACAACACGCTGGCCGCGGCCGCCGCCACTTACGCCTGCGGGTGTTCGCTCGACCAGATTGCTGAAGCGGTGCGCCAGTTCAAGCAGGTGCCGGGCCGGTTTGAAAAAGTGGATTGCGGCCAGCCGTTCGCGGTAATTGTGGATTACGCGCATACTGACGACGCGCTGCGCAACCTGACGCGCGTGGCCCGCGAATTTGTCCAGCGTGGCGTTGGGACCGGACGGGTGATTACTGTGTTTGGGTGTGGTGGCGATCGTGATCGCAGCAAGCGTCCGCTCATGGGCCTGGCCGCCGGCGAGGGAAGCGACTTTGTGGTGCTTACGTCCGACAACCCGCGCAGCGAGGATCCGCAGCACATCATCGCTGACGCGCTGGCCGGGCTGCAAAAGACCAAAACGCGTCACGCGGTGGAACCGGACCGCGCTAAAGCCATCCGCCTGGCGCTGATTGAAGCCATGTCCGGGGACATGGTGCTGATCGCCGGCAAGGGCCATGAGAAAGTGCAGATCATGCGCGAAGGTGTATTCCCTTTTGATGATGTTCAAGTGGCGCGGCAGGCATTAGAAAACTTGGGGTACATGGCTTGTTCGGGAGGGCCAAAATGAAGCTGCCGCTGTGGCGGATCGCGGAGTTCACCGGCTCCAAGGGCGAATTTGAGCAGGACGCGGTGGCCATGGGCTACTCCATTGACTCGCGCACGCTTAACCCGGGCGACTTGTTCATCGCGCTGGCCGGCGAACACTTTGACGGCCATGACTACGTCCAGGCGGCGTTGGACAAAGGCGCAGTGGCGGCCATCGTTAAAGCAGACAGCCAGGCGGAAAAGAAAGCTGACGCTGGTTCCCCCATCTTGTATGTGGACGACACGCTGAAAGCGTTGCAGTCCCTGGGCGCTGCGGTGCGCCGCTTGTGGGGAAAGCCGCTGCTGGCGGTGACCGGCTCGGCCGGCAAGACCACGACCAAAGAAGTTTTGGCCCACCTGCTGGCCACGCGCTTTCGCGTGCTCAAGAGCACCGGCAACCTGAATAACCACATCGGCCTGCCGCTGCAGTTGCTGAAACTGGAAGCCGAGCACGATTTGGGCGGGGTGGAGAGGGGCATGAACCACGCCGGCGAGATCCGCGCTCTGGGCGCGCTGGCCCAGCATGACATGGCGGTGGTCACCTGCGTGGCTCCGGTGCATCTGGAGGCGTTTGACTCCATTGCCGGGATCGCGCGCGCCAAATACGAAATCATTGAAACCTTGCACCCCGGCGGCGTGGCCGTCCTGAATGCCGACGATGAATACGTCAGCCAGTTCGGGCGGGACTTCAATGGCAAAGTGGTGACGTTCGGCATCAAGAAGGCGGCTGATGTTTCCGCGCAAAACGTGAAGATGAACGGCATTGCGGGTTCCACGTTTGAATTGGTTGTGGGCAGCGTGCGGGAGACCGTGACCCTGCCTCTGGTGGGTGAGCACAACATCTATAACGCTTTGGCGGGCGCGGCGGCGGCGCTGGAGCGCGGCGTGCCTCCGTCAGAAGCCGCTGAGGCCATGGCTTCTCTGCAACCCGGCGACAAGCGCGGCCAGGTCCTGGAGATCCGTGGCGCCACCATTCTGAATGACTGCTATAACTCCAACCCCAAGGCGCTGAATTCAATGATTGATGCGCTGGCCGGGATCAAGGCCGAACGCCGTATCCTGGTGGCCGGAGAGATGCTGGAACTGGGACCGCTGGCTGAAGAGCTGCATCGCGAATCCGGGCGGCACGCGGCGGAAAAGAAGATTGATCTGGTGCTGGGCGTGCGCGGCCTGGCCAAAGCGCTGGCGGAAGCCGCGTGCGGCGGAGGAGTCCAGGCACAGTTTCTGGAGACTCCGGAACAAGCCGGCGAAGTGCTGGCCCGCCTGCTGAAGCCCGGCGACGCCGTCCTGCTGAAAGCTTCCCGCGGCGTGAAGCTGGAAAGGGCGCTGGAGGTGTTGCAACAGAAGGTTCCCGGGGGCAGTATTTAGTACTTAGTATTTAGTATTTAGGAAGAGCTGATCTCGGAGGCAGCATGAGGAATTACCGGGACTTGCAGGTGTGGAACAAGGCTCACAGTCTGACGTTGGAGTTGTATCGAGTCTCCCGTGGATTCCCGCGAGAAGAAATCTATGGAATTACAAGCCAACTTCGACGGGCGGCAGTCTCGATAGGAGCCAACTTGGCGGAAGGGTGCGGACGCCGCACCAGCCGTGAATTGGCAAGATTTGTGAGGATCGCAATGGGCTCGGCCAGCGAACTTGATTATCATCTCCTGCTCTCTCTAGACCTTGGATTCATGAACGGCGACGACTTCACGAGCACGGCAACTAAGTTGACGGAGGTGCGCAAAATGCTTCACCTCGTTGTTGAGCAGTGTTGAGGAACAGATCGAGCTAAGAGCGAAAGCGGCTGACTAACTACTAAGTACTAAATACTGCCTGCGGAGGAATATTGCTTTACTGGCTCCTTTATCAACGGTTGTTTGCTCATTTTCCTCCGTTCCGCATTTTCAAGTACGTCACGTTTCGCACCGCGTTTGCCAGCCTCACCGCGCTGTTCATGGGGCTGATCATCGGCCCGGCCATCATCCGGCGGCTGCGCGAGTTCCAGATTGGGCAGTACATCCGCGAAGAAGGCCCCAAGGCGCACCAGAAGAAAGCCGGCACCCCGACCATGGGCGGCGTGCTGATTACCGTGGCCATTGTGATTCCCACTCTGCTTTGGGCCGACCTTTCCAACATCTATATATGGCTGGCGATTTTTTCCACCCTGGCCTTCGGCGCCATCGGTTTTGCTGACGACTATTTGAAAGTCGCCAACAAGCGGAACCTGGGTCTAACCGGCAAGACGAAGTTGTTGCTGCAGTTCCTGGCCGCAGGTGTGGTAGCGGCGGTGCTGGTGTACTTGACGGCCAAGCGGCAGTACTCCACGCATCTGATGGTGCCGTTCTTCAAGCAGGTGCGGCCCGACCTGGTGATTGACAGCCTGCGTCACTATCCGCATCTTTGGTTTCTGGCTTTCACGCCGTTTGTGGTCTTTGTCATGCTGGTCCTGGTGGGTTCCAGCAACGCCGTCAACCTCACCGACGGCCTGGACGGCCTGGCGATTGGCTGCACGGTGATCGCCACCGGCGCGCTCACGGTGCTCACTTACCTGAGCGGCCACGTGGTGTTTTCTGAATACCTTGAGTTGCAGAAGATGCCCCAGGTGGCGGAGGTGACCGTGTTCTGCGGGGCCATGGTGGGGGCCAGCATCGGCTTTCTCTGGTACAACGCCCACCCCGCGGAAATTTTTATGGGTGACGTTGGCTCGCTGGCCCTGGGCGGGGCCATCGGCACGGTGGCCGTCATCATCAAGCAGGAACTGCTGCTGCCGTTTGTCGGCGGGATCTTTGTGATTGAAGCGCTGTCGGTGATCCTGCAGGTGGGATCGTACAAGCTGCGCAAGAAACGCATTTTCAAGATGGCGCCCATCCACCATCACTTTGAGCTGCAAGGGTGGTCTGAATCCAAGATCATTATTCGTTTCTGGATTCTGGCGCTGATCTTTGCTCTGTTCGCGCTGACCACGTTGAAGCTGCGCTGAGTTCGCGAGGGAACGCGAGAAGTAAACAGGTTCGAGGGGAAAACAGATTCGTGGCTCACTGATTCGTGACAGAATGGGAACCAGCATGGAGTTGAAGAACAAACGGGTCCTGGTGGTGGGGTTAGGCCGTTCCGGCGTGGCCGCAGCGTTCTTTTTGCAGGAACGTGGCGCCAAGGTCACCGTTTCAGACTCCAAGAGCGACATGCAGCTGCAGAGCGAGATTGCCGCGCTGCTGGACCGCGGCGTCTCGATAGAAACCGGACGCCACGGCGAGCGCACTTTTCGCGACCAGGACTTAATCGTGGTGAGCCCCGGCGTCCCTACGGACCAGCCGAATCTGCAGCACGCGCGCACGCTGGGCATTCCGGTTATCGGTGAAGTTGAATTGGCGTTCCGCTTCCTGCAGGGCAAGGTAATCGCGATCACCGGCTCCAACGGCAAAACCACCACCACAACTCTGGTTGGCGAAATCCTCAGCAAAAGCGGCAAAAAGACGCTGGTCGGCGGAAACATCGGCACGCCGGTCATATCGCTGGCCGGCAAGTCTTCGCCAGACACGCTGGTGGTCCTGGAGATTTCCAGTTTTCAACTGGAGACGATCGAACAATTTCGTCCGTGGATTGCCACGATCTTAAACATCACGCCGGACCATCTCGACCGCCACCACACTCTTCAGGCGTACTCGGATGCCAAGGCAAGAGTATTCGAAAACCAGATGCCCGGTGATTTCGCAGTGTTGAATGCCGATGATCCGGCCTGCGTCGCGCTGAAAAGCAAAGGCAAAGCTTCGTTGCTCTGGTTCAGCCGCAAACAGCCGGTCGAAAACGGCGCCTATCTCCGGGGTGACGACATCATCTTCCGGCAAAATGGCAAGGAACAAGTCGTCCTCACCCGCGCTGACATTTATCTGAAGGGCGCGCACAACCTGGAAAACGTGCTGGCCGCGGTGGCCATGGGCATGGTCGCCGGATGCCCCCCGCAGCAATTGCGCCAGGCCGTGAGCGATTTCCGCGCCGTGGAACATCGACTGGAACTGGTGACCACCATCAACGGAGTGTCTTTTTATAACGACTCCAAAGCCACCAACGTGGACGCCACGGTAAAAGCGCTGGAATCGTTTCCGGGAAACGTCCACATTATTCTTGGCGGCAAAGACAAAGGCAGCGACTACACGGCGCTGGCGCCACTGCTGCGTGAGCGTGCGCGACGGGCGTATTTGATTGGCGCGGCGGCGGAGAAGATTGCGTCGCAGATCCAGGGCGCCACGCCCATTGAGCGTTCCGGAACGCTGGAGCGCGCGGTGCGCCAGGCTTTTGAAGCCGCCAAATCGGGCGACGTGGTGTTGCTGGCCCCGGCGTGCGCCAGCTTTGACCAGTTTGAGAACTATGAACAGCGCGGACGCATCTTCAAGGAGCTGGTTATGGCGCTGGCTCCGGTGGCGACGGGAGACAGAAGTTAGTGGCCAGACGAGTAGGCATAGATAAATGGCTGTTTGCGGCGACCCTCTTGCTGACCGGCGTGGGCGTGGTGATGGTGTTCAGCGCGTCGGCGGTGCTGGCCGGGGAGCGCTTCGGTTCGCCGTATCATTTTGTGGTTCGCCAGCTCGGCTGGGCGCTGGCCGGACTGGCCGCCATGGCGGTCGTGATGCGCGTGGACTATCGCCGCTGGAAGCATCCCGGCGTGGTCTTCACTTTTCTTGGATTGACCACGCTTTTGCTGGTGGCGGTCTTGTTTCTGGACCGCACACACAACACGCATCGCTGGATTCGCATGGGCGCGTTTTCTTTCCAGCCGTCGGAGCTGGCCAAGCCCGCGCTCATTCTGTTTCTGGCATTTTTCCTGGAAGGCCGCCTCAAATCCATGGACGACTGGCGGCACACATTGTTGCCCGTTGCCGTCCCGGTGGCGCTGTTTGCGGCGCTCATCATCAGACAGCCTGATCTGGGCACAGCCCTGGTTTGCATGGGCGTGACCGCGGCCATTCTTTATGCCGCCGGCATGCGCATCCGCTACTTTGTTTACGCATTGGTGCCGATCGTCCCTGCGGTGTTCTATCTGATCGTGTTCGTGCCCTGGCGATGGAAGCGCATCATCGCGTTCCTGTTCCCCGACCGTGATCCCCAGGGCGCCGGCTTCCACATCAACCAATCGCTCATTGCTGTGGGGACCGGGGGCATCACCGGCCTGGGATTGATGGAAGGCCACCAGAAACTTTTTTATTTGCCGGAGCCGCATACTGACTTCATCTACGCCGTCACCGCGGAAGAGCTGGGGATGGTGGGCGCGGTGTGCGTCGCGCTGCTGTTTGCGGTGTTTGCCTGGCGCGGGTTCCGCGCCGCCATGCGATCGCGCGACCCGTTTGCGCGGTTCCTGGCCGTGGGCATTACGACGATGGTGGTGGCCCAGGCGTTCTTCAACATCAGCGTGGTGCTGGCCCTGTTGCCGACCAAAGGCATTCCGCTGCCCTTCATTTCTTATGGCGGGTCGTCTCTGTTCGTGATGCTGGCCAGCGTGGGCGTGCTGTTGAATATTACGCAGCAGACGGAGTAACGAAACTCCAGTCTTCGTTGGACGTGTTTCATTCTGGCTGACAAAAATCCAGGCCCGGACCAGAGAACAACTGCGTCCGGGCCTTTCTGAAGCGAGCAGTTAAAAATCGTAAGTTAGTCCGACTGAAACCCCCTTGTGCGTCAAGCCGGTGAAGGAGTTCCCGGCAGCGTCCTGGCGGTCAACCACGGCCCCGTGTCCGGCCGCGCCCAGATCGTAATGCGCGCCCTGGTGGTTCTTCTGTTGCGCAAATACGAAGTACGCCGTCGTCCGTTTGTCCGGGAAGTGGTGCTTGAAGCCGAGATCGATCAGGTTGGCCACGTTGTCGATCGGCCCGGCAAGATTGATCAAGGTACCGGGTTGGTTGATCTGTCCGCCCGGGTCGCCCGGCGTCTTGCCCGCGTGTGCCCAGCCGAAATTGATGTCGTCTTCGTTTGTTATTTGTTGGATCACCGATAGCCAGGTCGCATTAGGACGGCTGCGTTCATTGAACGCGGGGAGTGCTGGAGCGTAGCGCTTCAGCTTTTCATAAAGAAAATTCACGGTAGTACGGGACGCTTTCATGTGATATTGGCCGCCCAATTCGAAAGCGCTTTCATCAGCGATCCCCACCGATCCGGCCGGCGGAACACCGGGTACCGACGACGTTCCTTCATCGCCCGTACGATTCACCTTGGAATGATGCTCGTAAGCAGTGATGACGTAAAGGGGGCCTCGGGTGTACGTAATCGCGGCACTCAATACGTTGCTCCAGGAGCCATCGTTACAGGGGGCATCGTTGCCGCCGTTGCAGTTCGGTTCAGCGCGCGCCAGGATAATATTGTCAGACGCGCGGTTCTGCCCGGGAGAGAACAGGACGCTGGCCCAGAAGCCATGTTTCGTGGGCATCTCGTACCACAGCGAATGCGGAAGGCGGGTCTTGAACTCGGCGCGATTGTCGCCGCCGCTGTTGCCCATAATGCTTCTGTTGTCACCGATGGAATTAAGGAAAGGATCCAACCGGCTCACCGTTCTCTTGTAGGGAGGGTCTTCTTTGCCAAACTTCAACGCGCCCCAGGGACCCTGCAACCCGACAAACGTATCGCGCGATCCCAGGCCCTGCTTGACCTGCGCGTCCGAGGTGGGGCCCGGCGTGGACGAAAAAGCCACTTCCGTTTCGATCTGGAAGATGCCGTTCAGATTGCGGACCAGCCGCCGCGAGCCGCGTACGCCGAAATTCGACAGGTTGCTGGAAATTTGCGGCATCCAGCCGTTGTTGCCGACCGCGCCAAAGCGGTTGGCCAGGCCGTTGTCTACGTAGTCGAACGAGACGTCGGCGTGGCCGTAGATTTGGACTTCTCCCCCGCCGACGGAAAACTTGAGTTCAGGGCCGGCTTTTATAGCGTTGCTGTCCTTCTTCTCGCCGGACTCCTGGTTGGAAGAAGTGGCCGTTGCTGGTGCGGCGGCCGTGGCCGGTTGCACCAAGGTGGCATCCACCACGCGGGCGGCGCCCGGGGCGGCATCCTGTGATTTGGCTGAAACCAATTGCTGCACCATGGTTTTCAGTTGCTCAATGGTTTGGCGCTGCGCTGCCACTTCCTGGCGCAGTTGATCCACTTCGTCCCGGCTTGCGGCTGAGGGCGATGAGGAGGCGTTTGTGGCGGGGGCCGCTGCACCCTGAGGATAGGCGACGGCACCGAGCATGATGAAGAGTAAAACGAGCAGTAGACACTTTATTGGTGAGCGCATTTTTTATTCTCCGGATTTGATCTGACAAGCGCGGCCCGCACACTGGCAGCGGGGAAACGTGCAGCGCTTGGTCGAACTCAAAATGGGGCCCTGCGAGGATGAATTCCTCGTCTGGTATAGAAAGCGGACTTTTCCGCTTGCCAAGGATCGGCCTGCCGGAAGCTGCAGGATCGGCAAGTGCAAACGCGCAAGCCGGGGGAGCAGTCCCAAAAAAATGCAGGCAACGCATGCAAACAGCTCAAGTTTGATTTGAGTAAATCAGACCGGCCGAGCAAACTGCTCTGCCGCTAGGCGAGCGCAGGTGGAGGACGCCGGTTCAAATTGGAGGAGGAAAACCCAGGTGATTGCGCGAGGCAGCCGGCATCGAGTGCGCCTTCTCTGCGCGCACCTAGCACTGGCGGAGGCGCGCCCAACCACGCCGAGAGCAGCGGTCTAGCAAGCGTCGCTGCCGCGACCCACTTCTTGGAACCATTGGATTCCGCCAGGTCCGGGTTGCAACTGAGATCGTCACTGATGGAGATCACCGGGAACAGCAGCGCCAGGATGCATGCCAGAGCGATAGCGCTGGTGATGCGGCGATGTTCGGCGGCGAACGACGGCGCCCGCGCGCCGTAAATAAACAGCAGCACCGCGGCCAACACCAGCCATGCGAGATTGAATAAGAGTTCCAAGGCGCAGTAACAGGCGGCAAAGATATACGATCTTGGGGAGTAACTCAATTTTTTCTTAGGCGCTTGAGTTAACCGGGGAGACACCGATTTTGCCGGCCCGTATTGCCCAGCAAAAGGCATGTGGACAAGGGGTGAAGCGCCGATCCCGGCTTCGTCACACCATTCTGTGACCGTCGTCACCGCCGCAACCCCAAGCGAGTCATTAAATTTAAAATTTGCGGGCAAGTGCCCGCGTTCCATAGCTCGTTTTGAGGCCGGAAGGCCAGGGGCATGGCTGGCCGGTTTCCTCAAGATTTCTTCCAACAAAGTTGCTTGACGGGCTGCCAGAAGAGGTATAGTGTTTTGGTCCGGTTAGCAGACCACTTGGGATTAGACGCCAAATTGGGCAAACCGGGCGGAGAGTGCTGGCGACGATGAAAGCAG
>JBGPLR010000033.1:0-13571 GCA_041486545.1 Terriglobia bacterium | reverse complement strand
GAACCAGCATGGCGTTGTCTTCGTGGACCGTGTTGTGGCAGTGCTCCATGAACATGCCGCCCCAATCGCGGAACTGCATGGTGATGGTCACGCTGCCACCCGGACGCAGGCGATACACATCTTTGCGGCCTCTTTCCCAGGCGGGAACGTTCGCAGCGCTGCCGTTACGGGCCAAGATCTGGCCTTCTTCGAAGTGGATGTGGATCGGGTGATCCCAACCACCGCCACCGTTGACCAAGGTCCAGACCTCGCGGCTGCCGAACTTGGGGGAAGCGGAGATTCGGCCGAAGCTGGCGTTCAACATCTGCCCATTATCGGTTTGCACGCCCCAGGGTCCGCTCTGGCCGCCTGCACCGGTAACGTACGCCGCAGGATCGCTGGCGGGCAGGTCTTGCTTTGCGCCGCTACCGAACACGAAGGTACGCTGCCGTGATATTGGAATGCTCGACAGATCGGGGTTGGGGATCAACTGCGCTGGTACCTGGCTCTGGTCAGCCTGGGCCGGGTTGCGGACGATGCGGAACTCCAGCATCTTACCTACGCAGGGATCGTTTGACTGGCCTGCAAGCGCCTGGGCCAGCGTGAGGTCCTTGTTGGGTTTCTTGCCGTCCTTGTGCTCGCAGACGTTCACCAGCCACACTTTGGTGCCAATCGAGTAGCGGGAGAAGTCAATGACCCAGTCATAGCGCTCGGCGATGCCCTGCTCGTCAGACATGGTCTGCGGTACGGGCGCCGGCATGAGGTTGCCGTCATTGGCGATCTGGATCATGGTCGAGCCGTCAGACAGCCCGTACTTGAAGAAACGGGACACGCTGGCGTTGAGGATGCGGAAGCGGTACTTGCGGCGTTCCACTTCGAAGTAAGGTCTGTAGGCCAGGTTCACGGTCATTACATCACCCAGGAACCCGTCAAAGTTGAAGATGTCAAAGGTCAGCTGGCCGCTCGCATCAAACGCCTTGTCAGAGAGCATCAGGTTGACGTCGTAATCCAGGTTGCCCCAGTCGTTCGTGGTGCCGGAGGGCAGACGCAGGTTGACGCCGTCATTGATGGCTTCGTTGCCGCGATCCAGGCCGCTGTAGATGTTGAACATGGCAGCGTTGCCTTTGTACACGTTCTGCGAAGTGAAGCTGAACATGTGATCGTGGAACCAGTGGGTGGACATGGTCTCGCGCCAGTCACCGGGGACCAGGTTGAGGCCGCCGCTGCCGTTAGGGCTGCTGGCCCGCCGATCGGTGGCGGCAGTGTTCACGCTGAAATGACCGGCAAGCACTACAGGCCAGTGATAGTCGTAGAACTGTCCGGGGAAGAAGAACGCGCCGGTAAAGCCGTCGTTTTCCGCGCCGTGGTGGCCGTTGTGCTCGTGGGTGGAGATGGTGTGGCGGCCAAAGCCGTTGTTCTGCGTGACGTCGGCAGGCAAGCGGTTGTGGTGCCTGAACAACAGCGGTTCGCCGTAACGCGCGGTGACCAGCTTGGGAGGAATGGTTCCCTGGAAGGTCCAGACGGAGTTGGCGTTCTGAGTCGGCATCGCCGGATGGAACTTCAGCGGAATCGGCTGCGTGGGATCAATGCCGGAGTTTAGGCTCGACGCAACACCAGGGTTGTACGCCGTGTTAGTTGCGGCCCCAGCTTGTGACATTTCCACGGCAACCTGCGGCGCAAATTCGCTAAAGCGCTGGTGCGCCCAGATGGCTCCCGGGGGACGGCCTTCAATGGGGCCGAAGCCTCCGCCCAATGCCGGATCGACAGGCTGCAAAGTCTGGTTGGACTGGGCCTGAGGCGCGGGACCGGTCAAAGCTGACAGTGGCTTGCGCGGCTGGAGATCGAAGCGCGGCATGGCCTGGGTAAACGGCTGCGCGCCGAACAGGGGGCTCAGGGGAACTGCGGTGCCGGCGTTGGCCGTACCCGCTGCACCGGAAACCGATGTGGTGGCATCGTCGGCGCCACCTCGACCGTTTCCACCTCGACCGCTTCCGCCCCGGCCGCTGCCGCCTTTGCCGTGATCAGCGTGGGCAAAAGGACTCAAGCCGTGGATGGGAGCAATGGCGCCTGCACTGGTGATCAAGCCCCACTTAATCAGGTCGCGGCGTGAAACCTGGCCCTGTGAATAAGCTTTGATGATTTCCGCACGATTTTTGCGAGCATCTTCCGCTGCTTTGACGCGTGCTTTGGAGGCTTTCTCCGTCAGGAAAAACCCTTCTTCTTTGTGACTCATTTTGGCTGCGCTCCTTGTTTAGTAGGACACACAACTCGCTGCCCATTCGTCTGGAATACGGCGCGGTTGCGTGCGGGCTGTCCGGAAGTGCTTGTCCGATAAGCGAGCACCACAGCCAGATGGCGTATATAAGAGCTAAACGAGAATTTGACAGAGGTTGGAGCTGTCCGCAAATGTCGTTGAGAACGCGTATATCGCTTGGCGTTGTGATAACTCGTTAAACGATCAATCAGCCTGGTAAGAGTTTCCCAGTAGCGGATTAGAAGACGACGAAAGCGGGATTAAATTTGTTAATGAACTGACTAATTTTCTTCTCAAGCTGACAATCCATTTGCTGTTGTAATGTTTCTTGATCTGGCACTAGCGCTTTATGAAATGCAGGGTCAAGAAAAGCCGCCGAGAGGGGCCATCTGAAGCGCTTCGTGGAAGCAAAATGATTGCTATCAATCGCTTAACAGGGAAACGGGGCGGGAGACCCACGACTGGACGGGCAGGAACGATGGGGTTTTAATGTTAATCAGGTAAGAAGTATCTCTAATTACGAGATTTCGCGCGTTATTAAGAGATTTCGGGCGTTCGAGTGCGGCAGCGACCGAGTACGGCTGATTCTTTCAGAAGATCCGAGGACCGGCTGGTGCCATCTTGCTTCTATCATCTGGGATTCCGGACGATTTCTGCTGATTGTGTACCCTTGTAAAGATGCCAACCGGCCCAAGTCGCGACATCACGCTGCTGTATACGTCGGCCTGGCTCCGCTCTTTTAGCATTGGATTGCTGGGCGTGGTGCTGGGCGTATTTCTTTTCCGGGAAGGGTTCTCCTCCACCGCCATCGGACTGGTGATTGCCGCCGGGTTGGCCGGGGCCGCCGCGGGAACGGCGCTGGTCACGGTGCGCGCGGATCTCTTTGGGCGCAGGCGGACGCTCTTTGTCCTTTCCATCCTCACCGCAACGGGCGCGGTTACTCTCATTTTCCATCCCGCAACACCCGTGCTGGTGGCGCTGGCTTTCATTGGGATGATCAACGGCATGGGCACCGACCGCAGCCCCTCGTTTGCGCTGGAGCAAGCTGCGTTGCCTGGCCTGATTGCTGACACGCAGCGGACCTGGGCTCTGGCATGGTACAGCGTGGTGCTGGATTCCGGGGGCGCGTTGGGCGCGCTGGCTGCCGGCATTCCTCTCCTGGCACAGCGCTGGTGGGGAATGGACCTGGGCGCGGCCTATCGAACATTGTTTCTTGGTTGTGCCGCGCTGAATCTGCTGAGCGGTTTGCTGGCCTTGTTTCTCTCCCACGGAGTGGAAGTTGCGGGCGCTCATGCGCCAGTCGGCGGCGTTCCAGCGGTGTCGGCCGAAGCCAAGTCCACGGTGGCGCGACTTTCCGCTCTTTTTGCTCTGGACGCTTTCGGCGGAGGTTTCCTGACTGACGCGCTGGTGGCTTACTGGTTTTTTCGCCGTTTCGGCATCGCCGAAAACAAGCTGGCAGTGCTGTTTTTCTTGGTGCATGTGCTCAACGCGCTTTCTCATCTGGGCGCGGCCTGGCTGGCGAAGCGCATCGGCCTGGTAAAGACCATGGTGTTCACACATTTGCCATCGAGTATTTTTTTGATCGCGGCATCGGTGGTGCCTTCTGCGCGATGGGCGGTAGTGCTGTTCTTGCTGCGTGAATCGCTGGTGGAGATGGACGTTCCTACGCGCCAATCGTACGTGGCGGCGGTGGTGCGGCCCAGCGAGCGCACCTTCGCCAGCGGAGTGACCAACCTGACGCGCAACCTGTCCTGGGCCACGGCATCGTCGCTGGCGGGATGGCTGATGCAGATTGCCTTTTCCGCGCCGCTTTTCCTGGGAGGTGGGATGAAGATCATCTATGACGTTCTGCTGTGGCGCGCGTTCCGCCATTTGAAGCCGCCGGAAGAAAGAGCGAGCTAGGCTTTTGCCCCGGACTTCCCTCAGGATGACAAATCCGCGCGTCTTGTGGCTTTGTCTGGGCCAACAGCCTGATAGATTTCATCCAGCCGATGTTCCATCATTTCTGTGTGCGCGGCCTGCTTGTGGCTCATGATGATCAGCTTCACCGAAACCAGAAACACGCCGGCTTCCAGCAGCATGTCATGGGTCAAGCCTTTGATAAACAGCGCAGTCAAGAAAAGAATGAACGTCAGGATGACCACCAGCAGCGACCAGGGATCAAGGTTCATGAAGAGTTTCTTGGGCATGTTGCCGGAAAGTCCTTTCGGTTCGTGGTATTGGGTCAGTTTGGACTGACCCATACACGTATCAGCGTCTAGCGATTCGCTTGCGAATCGCGGGCCTTTAGGCTGCCAGACGAAAACTGGGAAAAAACGCACTACCCAATTCGTTCGGTCTTTACGCAGCGCGTTCCAAAATTGTATTTGCGAATGCAGCGGAATCGGCGCAAAATCCATGTCCTGGGCCTCAGGCAAACTTATGCACGCGAACAGCAGCGCGTTGATCATAGCCGGATTTCTGCTAGGAGTATTGAACGCTCCTGTGTGGGCGCAAAGCCCTGAGCCGGTGGACGGCGTGTACCGGGTGAGCGTCCGGTTAGTAGTGGTGGACGCGCAGGTGGTGGAGAAGAAGCGTGGCCAGGCGGTGAAGTCGCTCAAGCAAGATGATTTTCAGGTGTTCGAGGACGGCGTTCCGCAGCAGCTCAGCTCATTCAGCCAGGATCGCCTGCCGCTCTCCGTGGTGCTGCTTTTTGATCTCACGGACAGCGTGCGCCCGGTGCTCAAGTCGCTGGCCCAGGGAGCGCTGGAGGCGCTCCTGCATCTCAAACCGGAAGACGAAGTGGCGGTGATGACCTACGCTGCGTCAACCCAGATGGTCCAGGACTTCACCACGGACCGCGCTCTTGCCGTGGCGGCCATTGAGAAAGCCAGCCACACGGAAAGCCCGGAAGCGGCTTTCTTCAATGAAGGGATATACCAGGCGTCGGCGCAACTGGCGCGTTCGCCCAACCGGCGAGTGATCATCTGGCTGACCGACGATGTCCCCAACATCCCCGATTTTGAAACGAAAGCGCGTTACGGGCGAAGCATGAAAGATTCGTCCCTCCACACCAAGAAAGAAGCCATGACACGGCTGCTGGAGACGGGAACTGTGGTTTGCAGTCTACTGCGGCGCAGCGACTTTTCAATCAGCGAGGATAGTAACCGTAGTTCTGCCAAGGTGATAGGACAAATGCTTCATCCACCGGGTGAAGTATTCGAATACGCCCGGGCCACCGGCGGGCAGGTGGTGGAGTCCAGCGGCAGGAAAATGAAGGAAAAACTGGCGGAGATGATTGACGATCTGCGCCTGCGCTACAGCCTGGGATACCATCCCTCCATTTCCAAGCCCAAGGGAAAATATTGCGCCATCAAAGTAAAGCTCACGCCGGAAGCGCTGAAGTCCGCGGGGAAAGTCACGGTGGAAGCCAAGCAAGGATATTACCGGTAGGGCCGGTCTTGAAATTCCTGTCGCTTCGCTCCCAACCGCCGGCAAGCTCGGGAAGCTCTACGATTGGTCAGCGCTAAACACGACGGGCTCGGCACGCAAGTCGGCCGAGCCCTTAATCTTTTGCAGATCCTCGAAATCCAGACTTCCAACTCTTATTTTGCTGACGGCTTTAGTCCCAGATACACACGCGAAGCCAGAACGCCGCCCGCCAAAGGCGCGACGATAAACAACCAGACCTGCTCCAGGGCCCATCCGCGGGCGAAAACCGCGGGGCCAATGCTGCGCGCCGGGTTGAATCCTCCGTTGGTGACCGGGATGCCGCACAGAATCAACACGCTCAGGATCAGGCCGATGGGGATTCCGGCAAAGCCTGCGGGCGCGCGCTCATCGGTGGAGCCGAGCACGGTAATGCAAAGCAGCATGGTGAGGAACATCTCCGCGACAAAGCAGGCGGCCATCGAATACTGTCCCGGAGAATGGGGGCCGTAGCCGTTCGATGCAAAACCAGTGATGGCGGGATTGTATCCGCTGGGAGCGCCGTTGGCGATGAACCAGACAACCCCGGATGCCACAATGGCGCCCAGGATTTGCGAAATCCAGTAGCCCACGGCTTCGCCCGCCGGCATGCGTTTGCTGAGAAGCATGGCAAAGGTGACGGCGGGATTGATGTGGCAGCCGGAGATAGGTCCCAAAGTGAAGGCCATGGCCATGAGCGAGAGGCCAAACGCCAAGGCGACTCCAACGTTGTGGACTTGGTCGCCCGCCAGCACGGCAGTGCCAAGACCAGCAAAGACCAGCACGAATGTGCCGAAGAACTCTGCCCCGTATTTCATGCTATCCACCCCTTTGATATCTCAAGATCAGCTCCGGAACGGCGGAGCAGAGCAAACCATCCCTGACCACCGCGCGAGTCGCCCGCACGCGTCTCCATGAAGCGCGGCCATTCTACATGGCAGCTTGCCATTTGGCAGTAGTTTTCTCACGCCGCACGCTGAAATAGCATAACTTTGAAACTTTGCGCCGCATAGCAGGGGAAAGAACGCGGGATCGGCGCAGGGACGAGAGCACGGTTCACTGACGCCCGCGCGCTTTTCGTCCCGAAAAAACCTCAAGTCATAGGCAGCTAGAAAAAGGCCATGGAACCAATGGTATCTACTCTGAACCGGCATTCCCTTTATATAGTCTGTTGCGACCGTTCTGATTCTCAGCCTAAGTAACCTGATGTAACTAAACATCTTAGCTACGTAACCAGCCGATTCCCCCGGCGGAGACGCAATCTGTGTTGGCAAAGTCGAAAGTGTTTCAGATTCTTTACCGCCTCACCCTGCCGGGAGGCTTGCTGGTGGTGATTTCCGCCATGCTGATCCGGGTGGGCGTGCTGGCGGACCCTGATCTGCCGCTGGTGCGGGCGGTCCCGCTGGTGATCTTTGCCGTGGGCTTGGGCGTGTGCGCGTTTTTCCGCCGCAGCCGGTTGTTCTTTGCCATGCTGGCGCTCACGCTGGCCCACGTGGTGCTGGCCTGGGTCGCGCCGTATCTTTCCGCAAACGCGTCGCGCGTGGTGGTGAATGCCATTGCGATTCTGCTGCCGCTGAACCTTCTGGTAGTGGCCTTCCTGGAGGAGCGGGGCATCGTTTCTCCCACCGGCCGCAAACGGCTGGCAGTGGTGGCGGCGCAGATCATTGCAGTATGCGTGCTGAGCACGCCGTGGCTGGCTTCGCCCGCTCTTGTGCCGTCGAAATACCTGGACAAGAGCTTTGCTCCGGCAGCGTTCTCTGCCTGGAGCCTGCTGCCGCAACCGGCGTTGCTGGTGTTTGCGCTGGCGACGGCCATCATGATGGTGCCCCTGTTCAAGAGCTATCGCGCGGTGGAGAGCAGCCTGCTCTGGGCGCTGCTTTCTTCGTTCATCGCTTTCCGCATCGGCGCCAGCAACCATCTGGCCGGAACGTTCTTTGCCACCGGCGCCCTGGCGTTGATCGTGGCCTTGATTGAGACCTCATACCGCATGGCGTACCACGACGAGCTGACGCAGCTGCCCAGCCGCCGCGCTCTGAATGAAGCCCTGATGAAGCTGCCTGACGCTTACACCGTAGCCATGCTGGACGTGGACCACTTCAAGAAGTTCAATGACTCCTACGGGCATGAGTCGGGCGACCAGGCTCTGCGTCTGGTGGCCTCGCGCCTGGCGCATATCGCCGGAGGAGGCCGCGCCTACCGCTACGGCGGGGAAGAGTTTGCCGTGATATTTCCCGGCAAATTGTCAGACGAAGTCTTCATCTTTCTTGACCGGATGCGCAAGATCATTGAACAAACCAAATTCATCGTGCGCGGCAAAGACCGCCGGCGAAAACATGGCATCGGCCGCGGCGTCAAGAAGCAGACCAGCGTGACCGTTAGCATTGGCGTGGCATCCTGCAATGGAGACAAAGTTCTGCCTTCTGACATACTGCGCATGGCCGATCAGGCGCTCTACAAGGCCAAAGAACGCGGCCGCAATTGCACGGTGACCGCCAAAGCCGGCAAGAGCGCGGTGGCGGTGGAACGTGGCATGAGAATATTGAGTGTGAGCTAGGGATTAGATCGGGTGATCGGGTGATCGCGCGTGATCGGGTCATCGGGGAACAACTCTTCAGTCCCAGTCTGGCCGACTTCGTAGAGCTTGGTGCAACGGGGTCGTATTTCTAATGCAGGCTCAGATCGCTTGCTCGAAGCGGCCGACGCTTATTTTTCTTTGCCGGCCACCAGGTCCGCAGGCACCGCTTCCTGCGGTGCGCGCGTTCGGACTACTCGCGCAGGGACTCCCACAGCAATTGAATAAGGTGGAATCGCGCCTCGGACCACGGAGCCGGCCCCGATGACCGATCCCCGGCCCACGACGGCCCCGTCCAGAAAAGTCACATTGGCGCCGACCCACACATCGTCTTCAATGGTGATGCCCTGGCGGGTAGTGCCCTGGAGGCGAATCGGAACGTCCGTTTGTTCAAAGTTGTGGTTCTCGGGATGAAAGCACACGTGCTGGCCCATGATCACGTTCTCGCCGATGGCCACAAAGCCGGAGCTGCCGATGAACGAATAGGCATCCACGGCGGAGTTGGCGCCCATGCGTATGCCTTCGCCCAGATTGGACACCGGCGCGCCAACCAGGGTTGAGTACGGCCCGATCTTCACATGATCGCCCAGAACCACGCCCTTTCGCATCAAGCCGTCAATGGTCACGCCCCGTTCCAGCGTGACGCCTTTTCCCAGACGAATGAGCGACGCCCCGCGAAGGTTGACGCCAGGGGCGACAAAGGCCATGACAAACCTCCGCTGCAGCACCAGGCCTTTCGCGAATCCGCGCGTAAGCCATACCGCCCGGCGAAGAAACATTCCCGCCAGCAAGGAAAGCGGCACGCCCCGGTCCAAATGATAGGGGCTGCCCTTGAGCCTGCTCAGGAGCGATTCAACCGATTTGTAGATAGCCTCTTTCAAATGTTGTTTCCTGAATCAAACCGACAAATTGCTGTGCGGCATCGGCGTTCTCCAGCCGGTCCAGGCGCCGTGATAAAGCGCGGCTACCCGTTTCCAATCGGCCGCAAACAATGATCGTACCGTGCCATAGGCAATATATTTCCCCAGGGATAGGATGAAAAGCGGTACCTGCTTGGGGAGAATGTGCTTTCTGGCGCAGAGCACGGTGTTCCGCATGTTGTAAAACTCGCGGCGCGCCAGCCCCAGGCTCTTTTCCGTAACGTACGAATCACGATGCCAGATCACTGATTCCGGAACATATACGCCTTTGTAGCCGGCTTCCAGCGCGCGTATGGACCAGTCGGCATCCTCAAAGCTGAGAAAGAAAATTTCGTCCAGCAGGCCAATTTTTCTCACCACTTCGGCCTTGATCAATAAAGCACAGCCGGTGATAAAGGACACTTCGCGCTTCTGGTTGTAGAGTCCGACGTCGCGCTGGCGCAGCCCAAAGTGTTTGGGAAAAGTGCGCCAGGGCTCGTACTGGCCTCCGGCGTACCATATGCGGTCGGGCGGTTCGTAGTAGTAAATCTTAGGATTGATCATCCCCACCGTGGGCTGGCCTTCCGCGACGGCGACCAGCTTGCTCAGAAAATCCGGGGCGACAATGGTGTCATTGTTGAGAAGCAAAAGATAATCGGCGCCGCGACTGAGCGCATCGCGCATGCCTACGTTGTTGCCGCCGGTGAAGCCCAGGTTCTGGGCGTTGCGGACCATGCGGACTTCCGGAAACTCCCGCTGGAGCTGATCAGCCGAGGAATCCACGGATCCGTTGTCCACAATGAGCACTTCGTAGTTGCGATAGTCAATTTTCCTGAGCGAGTGAAGGCAATCGCGGGTAACCTCATAACTGTTCCAGTTCAGAATAATGATGCTGACTTTGGGTTGATTCAGCGGTGCATCCATTTATCCCAGCCCAGCTTCCCGCATGCGCTGTTCAATGTGCGCGTAGCCGATCTGCAGCATTTTTTCTTTGTCCAGCCCGAAAGCGTTAGGAGTAAAGATGAACTCGGTGCGCGCTGGGATGGTCATGACCTGCTGCATGAAAAGCTCACGCACCGGCGGCGCGTACTCCGGGTGCGCCGCGAGCATTTCCCGCAGATAGTCCAGCCCGTGGACGATGTGGCGGCCTTCGTCAGCGCGAATCAGGCGAATGCCTTCGTGCAGACGGGGAAACATCTGGGTTGTGGCCAGCAGGTCGTCGAAAAAATCGTAGCCGGTCACGGCCATCACGCCTTCGATGATGCCCATGTAATGGGCGGCGAACATGGCCAACTCCAGGCCGAGCTGCGCGGCGTCGCCGGAGATCAGGGCCTTTCCCATGGCTTCGCCCCGGGTTTTGAGCTCGTCAATCAGTACGCCTTTGTAGTCCGGCACCAGGTACGCGGACGTATCCACGTTGCCCAGCACGTTGCGGAAGTAAAGCTCAAAGAACTCCGCGTGCTTTACCTCTTCATAAACCTGTGTGGCGAGGAACATGCGCCGGTTAGCGTCTGGGACCGCCAGCAGAAACCAGGCCAGCGTGTCCGCGACGCTGACTTCACCTTCATAGAACAGCGCGCAGACCTTGATGAGTTGCTCGCGCTGCTCCGCGGTTAGCTTGTCCCAATGAGCGCGGTCTTCAGCCACGGGAATCTGCTCGGGATCCCAAATGCCGAGATGTTTGGCAATCGAGTAAAGCTCGCGAGGCGACTTGGTGGCGCGTACTGCGGTGGACATTCGATCCTCCTAAAACTCCCCTACATTAGCAAAAGCCAGAAGGGAATTCGAGTGCGCCCCCACCCCAGCACGCTTCGGCGGCAAAATGTAGAATGCTCGCGACCGCAATTTATGGCCAAGGAGGTATCTATGGCCGCGAAAGCGCAAACTTTTCCAGGAGAGAATATGGCAATCAGTCAAGCACTGTTACCGGAATTCGACCAAGAAATGAGCAACACCCGCCGTGCTCTGGAGCGCGTGCCGGACGGAAAACTGAGCTGGAAACCGCATACCAAATCTATGAGCATGGGCGGTCTGGCCACGCACCTGGCCACCATCATGCAATGGACGGAAGCCATCGTGGGCGGGGACGCCTTTGACGTGGCTACCGCGCCGCCGACCCCGGACTTGAAGTCGCGCGACGAAATCCTCAAGACGTTTGACGCCGGCGTTGCCAGCGCGAGAAAAGCCATCGCCGGTGCTAGCGATGCTGACTTGATGAAACCCTGGTCCCTGCTTGCGGCCGGGAAAACCGTGTTCACCATGCCCAAGATCGCCGTGCTGCGCAGCTTCATCATGAACCATCCAATCCACCATCGCGGACAGCTTACGGTGTACCTGCGTTTGAACGATATTTCGGTGCCTTCGATTTACGGGCCCTCGGCGGACGAAGGGAAGATGTAGGTCACTTCCACCACGGAGCCGCGGAGACACAGAGGCCCAGAGGAAGCAAACGGCTTACCGCGGATTTGCGCAGATGAACGCGGATCAAGCGAAAGCAGTTGCTTGGAACACGGCAGGACGCGGGGATTCTTGGGTAATCGCGAACACGCCGGACCCGTTGAGTCGCCCAAAAACAACAAGCCTCGGGTTTCCCCGAGGCTTGGTTGATTTGAACTTCATCTGACCAGCGGCTTTTCCCCCGAAAACGCCAGCCAGATTACTGATGTCAAGCACGCCCATCATGCCAGCCCGGACGAAAAGCGGCAAGGGTACGATGGTAACTGGGAAAGCACTCGCTGGATGCAGCTTTACCCCGGCCTGACGGCCTGGCTACCATTCTCTCGCGCCTGCGGCGCTTGCTAAGGGCCAATTGCTATTTGCTACCGCCCTCGTAGCTCTTCACCCACTCCACCAGGCTTCTCACCGCAATGCCGGTCGGGCCCTTGGCGATCCAGGGTTTGTTTTCTTCCATCCAGGCGGTGCCGGCAATGTCCAGGTGGATCCACGGCGTGTCGTCCACGAATTCGCGCAGGAAGGCGGCCGCGGTGCTGGCGCCGCCGTAGCGTCCGCCGGAGTTCACAATGTCGGCGATGTTGGAGCGGATCATCTCCAGATACTCGCCGTCCACGGGAAGCCGCCAGAAGCGCTCTCCGGACAGCTCCAGAGCGCGCGTGAAATGCTGGTAGGCGTCTTCATTGTTGGAAAATACGCCGGCGTTCACGCTTCCCAGCGCGACCATGCAGGCGCCGGTGAGGGTGGCGGCATCAATCAAATGGGTGCAGCCCAGCGTGCGCGCGTAGTGCAGGCCGTCGGCCAGGACCAGGCGGCCTTCGGCGTCCGTATTGATGATCTCAATGGACTTGCCGGACATGGCGATCTGCACGTCGCCCGGCTTCTGTGCCTTGCCGCTGGGCATGTTTTCCGTGGCGCACACAATGGCGATGACTTTCACTTTGGGCTTGAGCTGGGCAATGGCCCGCATGGCGCCCAGCATGGCGGCGCCTCCGGCCATGTCATATTTCATCTTCTCCATGCCCTCAGACGGCTTAATGGAGATGCCGCCGGTGTCAAAGGTGACGCCTTTGCCTACCAGTCCCAGCACCGGTTTCTCCGGCGCGCCCTGCGGTTCATAGCGAATCACGATCAGCCGCGGCTCTTCGTCCGACCCCTGGGACACGCTCCAGAACGCGCCCATCTTGAGTGCTTTGATTTTGTCCGGCCCCAGGAGTTCGCATTTGAGACCCACGCTGTCGCACATTTTCTTGGCGCGGTCGCCCAGCATGGTGGGCGTGAGGCGATTGCTGGGCTCGTTGACCAGTTCGCGCGTGAAATTCTGCGCTTCACCCATGATCCGCGCCTGATCCAAGGCGCGTTGCAGCTTGGCCTGGTCAGCCCCGGCGGGAACTACCACGGTGACATCTTTCATGCTGAAGTCTTTGCGATCGCTGCGGTAGGTATCGGGGTCAAAGTCGGCAACGTAAGCGCCTTCCACAACGGCGCGTACGGCGTCTTCCGCTCCGGAGGTCAGCTCGGGCAGCGCCAGGGCACAGCTCTTGATCATCTTGGGCTTGAGCGCGCGCAAGGCTGCCCCAGCGCATTTGCGCAATTCCACGTGCGTAAAAGTCTTGGCCGGACCTCCGCCCACGATCAGCAGGCGTTTGGCTTTCAGTCCCTGCGGGCGATGCAGTATGACTGTCTCCTGCAGCTTGGCGGCGAATTCACCGGACGCCAGGACCTCAGCGGCGGCCTTTTCGACGGCAGAATCTTTTGCGGCAAGCTTGGGCACAGGCGGTTTTTGCTGTTGGCCGTTGCCCGAGGAATCTTTGGTCTGAGACTCTTTGTTCTGAAAGTCCAGAGCAAAGACCACCAGGCATTCGGTTTCTACGTCTGGCAGATTGGCAGCGATCAATCGCGTTTCCATAATGGCGCTTAAACTCCTGAGATTTGTTAGAGTTTTTAACCTCTTCAAGCTTTTCGTGAG
>JBGPLR010000032.1:0-13581 GCA_041486545.1 Terriglobia bacterium | reverse complement strand
TGTCTCTTACTTTGTGGTTAAATTTGTAGAGTGGGCAAAACCAGAGGCAAGTTCATCACATTTGAAGGGTTGGACGGCGTAGGCAAATCCACGCAGCAGGAGAACCTTGCCCGCTGGCTGCGCGAGCAGGGCGTGGACGTGCTTACCACGCGCGAGCCCGGCGGCACGCCGCTGGGAGAAAAGCTGCGCCAGGTCCTGCTGAGTTCGCGGACGCAAGGCCTGTCGCCTCTGGCCGAACTTGCGCTCATGTTCGCCGATCGCGCCCAGCACATTGACGAATTCATTCTTCCCGCGCTGGCTCGCGGACAGTGGGTGCTGTGCGACCGCTTCACGGACTCCAGTGAAGCCTACCAGGGCGGCGGCCGCCAACTGGGCAGCGAAGCCGTCTTGCAATTGCATCGCACGCTCTGCCACAACCTTAAGCCGGATTTGACCATCTTAATGGTCTCGGACATGGCGCGCAGCGTGAACCGCGCCCGGCGCCGGAACCAGCAGAATTCCACACAAGACCAGCACGACGAGAACCGCTTTGAAAAAGAAAACCGCGCTTTTTACAAGCGCGTGCAAGAGGCTTACCTGGCCATCGCCACGCGCGAACTGAATCGCGTGGTGCAGGTGGACGCTACCGAGCCGGTAGCCAAAGTCCACAAGAAAATGGTGGACATCGTGCAAGAACGATTTGATCTTGCCGTTCAGTTTGAAAAAAGCAGGAGGGAACGATGAAGTTGTGCGTCGTCCTGATGGCCGCCGCTTTGCTGCCCGCGCTGCCCGCCACGCCCGTGCTGGCGCAGGACGCGGCCCCTGATGAAGCCCAGCAAAATGTCCCGCCCAAGCGCAACCCGGCTGAGGACGCGGAGTACGCCAACGCGCGCAAGGTGGCTGATCCGGCCCGGCGCGCGGAAGCCCTGGAGAACTTTGTCAAACGTTATCCCAACAGCGAGATGAAAGTGGAGGCCTGGGAATGGGCCATGGCCGCGTACCAGCAAACCGGCAACGCCGCCAAGGCGGGCGACCTGGCCAAACGCATCCTTGAGATCCAGCCGCAAAGCGTGCGCGCCCTCTACGTCTACGTGGCGCAAGCCCGCGCCCTGGGCGACCAGACCCCCGACGACGCCCGCGAGGCGGCGATGCAGGGAATGCTGTCTCTGAATGCCTGGCAGAGCCCTGAAGGCATGCCCGATGCGGAATACAACAGGCTGCGCGGGGAAATGACCGCCACCTTCGCCAGCGCCAGCGCGTATTACGCCATGGTAGGTAGAGACCTGGGCACGGCCCGTATGTATTACCAGCAAGCCCTGCAGGTAAATCCCATGAGCCTGGAAGACACGTATTCACTCGGTCTGGTTGAAATGGAAATGCAGCCGCTCGACCCCGCGGGATTCTGGTACATCGCCCGGGCCGTGCATCTGGCAAAAGCGGCCAGGAACGGAAGCGAGAGCTTCATTGCCAACTACGGGCGCGTAAAATACGCGCAATTTCACGGCAGCCTGGAAGGTTGGGCGGAAATCGTAACCCACGCCGTCAATGAGACCACCATCCCTGACGACTTCACTGTAGGCCAGTCCTCGCCGCCAGACAACTAGCCAGCATCCGCACTCTTCAAAAAAAATGGAGGCCCGTCTCGCGGGCCTCCTAAGGCAGGATGAACGGGCAGCTTAGTGCTGCCTCGGTAATAGACAGCTACCTTCCGACAACGAACAGGTGGCCGTCATTCTGCGAGTAGATTCTCCCATTGTTGTCCATGGACGCGGGAGTGTAAGCCGCGCCAATGGCCAGTTGCTGGAAGATCCTTTGATTCAAGGTCCCTCCCTGGCCGATGGCGTAGAGATTACCGTCTTCGCTGTTGGCATAGACCACGCCGTTGGCGTCCACCACCGCGGCGTTCACGCACCACTCAAACCCGTTGGGATGGTCAGAAACGCAAGTGAGAGTCCCATCGGGATTGCGGGTGCAGCTCTGGGTGTTGGTGTTCTGGAAGTTCCACTCGATGTTCAAGCTGGGACTGAACTGGGAAACAAAGTACTGTTCGGGCCCCAGGAGCGACGCATTCGGGTTCGAACGGTCAGGGCACCAGTTAGGATCGTCGCAATAGCTCCCGAATCCGGCGCCGCCGTAATGATTGTTCTTGAAGATCACCGAGTAGGTCCCGCCGTGCGGGTAAATCGCCGGCGTGTTGTCCCACCCGAAGTTGAAGGCATTCAGGAAATCACCGTTCGCGCTGAAATGGAACATATGGCCCTGGGCCCAGTTATAGCGGCTGTATGCGCCATAGAAGATGCTGCCATCGGGAGCGATGGTGGGAGTGGACGATGAATCATCCAGCACCCTTCCCGGAGGCGGTTCGTTGGTGGCCGGATCAACACCAAAGGTGGCTCCGGCGCTGCATCCGCCGTTGGCCCCGGCGCCGCCCGGATTGCCGATGGGGAAGCTCACGCCGCATCCGTCATTGAGCCGTCCACGCAATGAGGCGGCCCATTTGCCGGTCATGTTGGCATTGACCGCCACCAGGTAGTTATAGCGGCTGACCAGATGCCCCTTGCTGATGGTGTAAATGGTGCCGTCAGGCGCGATGGCCGGAGCAATGTTCCACGCCGCCCGCTGGCTGCCGCACGGGGTGGTCTGCGGGTTGGCGTTGGGCTGAGGCGGCCAAGGCAACTGCGTAGGGCTAAAGGACACGTTGCAGCGGTCATTGGCGCGCGGAACCGCATCGCCTTTGATCTGCGCTTGCGTCAACAGCGTGCTGTAGCTGACCATGGTGACCGTGTCATTCGGGGCCACCTTCACCAGCCAGGAGTTGACCACGTCGTCGCCCAGAAAGCCTGTGGGATTGTTTTGCGTGACCTGGACGACGTTGTAGTAGATGTTTCCGCTGGCATCCGCACTCAGCGGCGATGCCGTAAAGGTGTTGGCATTGATCGTTGTACCGAACGGATTGATGCGCTTCACCACCGCGCCCGTGGATTTGTTGATCTTGAAGATGGTGCCGCCCTTGCCGGGATCGTACAGAAACCCGTTGGCCAGCGCCGCGTGATAGACGGGCTCCCAGAACAGGCTGGAGGACCCGGCCGCAAACCAGTCGGTATTAAACGTCCACTGTTTCACCAGGGTTCCACCCTGCCAGGAGTATTTGTTCTGGTGCCACAGCTGCGTGCTGTAGGTGCTGTTGCTGTAGGTCCCGTCCTTGGACTCGATATACACATCATTGCCGTCCACCAGCGGAACTTGATAGTGCACCAGCAGGGTGCCTTGAGCATTGGGGTCGGCTTTCTCGGCAGCAATGTTGAAATCGTAAATCAGGTTGACAATGTTGGTGTTGAGAGGCTGTCCAGTCACGCCTCCATCAAACAGCGTGTGCTGGGGATTCAAGCCCCACTGCGGCCAATCCGGCGGTTGACCGCCCGGGGCCAGAGTTTGCGCCATGGCGGCGGCTTGAAAAACTATCGCCATCGCCAATACAAAACAAATGGTGAAAAACATGCTTCGAGGAAAAGTTCGATCCATTACGACACCTCATTCTTTAGAGTTGGAATCTCCCGGCTTCAGGTGAAGCAAGGACGTACTCGGCCAGGTGTAGATGGACTACTGGAAGCGGCAAGGGCGGCCAGCGCCCCGCAGTCTTGCTCTTGCACTTAAGGAACGCCAGATTAACGCCGGGGGCGGGACATGCTGGCGCGATAGGAGATTGTGTTCTGAATTCCGGAAATACGAACATGCCCCTGGCGAGGCAACCGGAAATCGTCGCGCGTCATCAAGGCGCGGCGTGCTGTGGGCCCGCTACCGGCCGGGGATGTCCGGCAAACCAGCCCAGCAAGCGTTCTTCAAACTGCTGATGGGCGGCCGCCCACGCCCCGGTGTGCCCAGCGTTGGGCACCAGCCAGAGCTGCACGTGGTCAGGCGCGGCCTGGGCGATGAGTTGCGAGTGATGCGGGCTGATGGTCTGGTCTTTTTCGCCATGGATCAGCAGCACGGGAACCAGCGAATGCTTCACCGCGTCCAGGGGATTTGGACCCAGCAGATTGATGTGGTAACGCAGTTTGGAGTAGATCACGGCGGATTCAATCGCCGGGCGGCCTATGGTCTTTCCGAACCAGGGCTTCATGTGGAACGGCCCGGAGACCCGCTCATAGCTCATCTCGCGCGCAGTGGAGAACGCGCTTTCCACGGCGACGGCGCAATATCGAGGCTCTGCCGCCAGCGACTGCAGCATCAGCGCAGCGCCATAGGATTCGCCAAAGCCGTACACGCATTGCGGCGGATCGTGCTCGTAGATCCACGAGACCCAGCGATGGATGTCGTCAGAGTCCTTGATGCCGTAGGTGGCCATGTCACCGCCGCTCTCGCCGTGCCCGCGCGCGTCGGGCAGCAGGATGGCGTAGCCGTGGTCCAGAAAAAGTTTGCCGTAACCAGCCACGCCTTCGCGATTGTCGGTGACACCGTGCAATAGAATCACCGCGTTCCCGTTGAACCTTTTAGGATGGATGTACCAGGCCTTCAGCGTAACTGCGTCCGCGGCTTGGATGCTGACGTCCATCAACTCAGCTTGATACCTGTCCCGTGCCAGCTCCAGGGCCTCTTGCCGGTGACGCAGCGCCAGACGCCGCAGGTGCAGGCTGCCTTCAGCGACAAAGACGCCTCCCAGAACAGCCAGCAGCAGATAAGCGCCCAGGGCAATCAGGATTTTGTGCATGCGTTTCATCCTATGACTCCGCTCAGACATGCGCACAGCAATGTCTTATCTACTGGACGTGCGGGGAGGGCCGTGCATTACACCTTGTGCACTAACACCTGGTGCAGAAACACGTGGGTACCGGGGCAATGGCATAATGCGGCGCGCCAGTGGCGCGAAACCCCGTTTCATGACCATCTTCTGCGGCTGCGACTCGGTAATTTTTACCGTGACGTGTTATTCTTAAAGCACGGAGAACCTCTGTTCTCAAGACCAATTTTTTCAGAACCGAATACTCGCTACTGCGTCCCGACCGCAAGGCTAGAGGGTGGCGCCCAAAGCGAACGGCGCTGCAATCGTAACCAGGAGCAGGCGGCCCCATGAAGGCCGCTGGTCCCACTCACTGAGAGGAGTATTCATGGCTGGAGCCTCACGCACGACCCATGCTAAGCGGCAAAAGGAACGATCCCGGCAGGAAAAGCGGATCGAAAAAGCCCAGAAGAAAGCACAGCGCAAACTGGAGCAGGAGGCACTTCCTCCTGCGGAGCGCACCGGCGAACTCACAGTAAAATTTGACCCGGACGGCCAGCCCGAAGGCTTTGACTTTAACGATTTTTGATGACTTTTAGTTAATAAGTCATGGGCAGCTTCAGCCTGCTGCGGTTCGCACACTGTGAAGCCGTGGCGGGCTCGAAGAAGCCCTGGTTTCTATCGTCTGAAAAGAAAAATGCGGCGCCGGGGCCGCATCTCATCCTTCTTGTTTTTTCTTCAGATTTCTTCAGCCCTGTGCAGGGCAAAATCCTCTACTCAAGCGTAGGAACGCCGCCATCGCCGGCGGGCAGTGGTTCGCCGTTGGGCGATTCCGCGGGCGCGTCATGCAGGGCCTGGAGGCAGCGATTGATGCTCTGCGCGGTGGAAGCGCCGTCGCGATGCATCTTCCTGGCCGACGCTGATATCGTTCGGCACAGCAGATAACGGTTGGGGATTCGGGACGACACGGCAAAGATTAGACCGGAGCGCATGTTACACCTCGTTAGCGGTTGGGACTGGTCCGCGAAGGCGACAGTGCTCGTCTGGCGTGACTTCGAAGAAGGTCTCTTGTTTCTGTCTTTGCCTGCGTGGGGGGCGCAAACAACGGTACCGATATTCTCTCGTCCAAAGCGGTCAGAGCAGCCGATCCGCAATGTGTTGTCTCCCCGCAGTGTCATCACTACAGTGCTGCGGTGTCGTAAGACAACCGCAGCCGGGCTCACCAGCGAGGCTCGCGAGGCTGGCGTGCATGGCCTTGATAGTCGTCACGGCTGCCGCCGCGTCCGCCGCCGCGCGGGCTGTCCGTCTTGGGCCGTGCTTCGTTCACGTTGAGCGTGCGGCCGCCCACTTCCTTGCCGTTCAGGGCCGCAATGGCCTTTTCCGCTTCTCCCTTGTCATTCATCTCCACAAAGCCAAAGCCACGCGAGCGGCCGGTCTGCCGGTCAGTGACCACAGAAGCGCTTTCAATGTTCCCGTAGGGCTCAAAAAGCGACCGCAGGTCTGACTCAGTGGTGCTGAAAGAGAAGTTGCCGACGAAAATTTTCATGTTCCATTTCCTTTGCGTGTGGAAGTCTTCTTGAAGAGGCTGTTCTCAGCAGAAATAGGCAGGCGGCAGAAGCGGCGACGAGTCTATCCGAGTCGAGGACAATCATTCCAACATCACCTCCATGTTAACACGCCTGGATACGGGCGCGGCATGAGAGATTTGCCGGATAGCGCGGTGAAATGCACCAAAGTCCACGGTCTCCGCCGTGTTTCGCACGCGCGGTACAATCAACGCCATGGGTTTTAGCGATTTTCACGGCAATGAGAGCGTGGTCCGCCAGTTGCGCGAAATGCTGGCGCGCGAACGCTTTCCCCATTCCGTGATTCTCGCTGGGCCGCAGGGGTCGGGCAAATATACTCTGGCCCTGATGCTGGCCCAGGCCATGAATTGTCTTCAGCCAATTCAAACCGATGGTCTTCCGGATTTCTGCGGCGTCTGCGAAAACTGCCGGCGCATCGGCCAGGCCGCGGAACTTGACGCCCGCTTCGCCGAAGCCGTGGAAGCCCGCGAAGCCATGCGCGACACCGACAAACGCGAGACCCGAATCCTCATACAGACCCATCCGGAAGTGCTGGTCATCCCGCCTGACCCGCCGCAGATGATGATCAAAGTGGACCAGGTGCGGCACGTCATCAACACCATTCACTACAAGCCGGCGGAAGCCCGCCGTCGCGTCTTCATTTTCAGCGACGCAGCGTTCATGAAAGAGGCCGCCAACGCATTGCTCAAAGTTCTGGAAGAACCGCCGGACTACGCCACCATTTTTCTGCTGGCGCGCAATCCGGGCGAACTGCTGCCGACCATCCGCTCGCGTTGCGTGATTTTTACGCTGAGCGCCTTGCCGGTGGAAGAAGTCGAGCAATACCTGGCCAAGCATCGTCCGGAGTGGAACCTTCGCCAACGACAACTGGCCGCGCGCTTGAGCGGCGGGGCCTTGGGCCGCGCGCGTTCGCTGGACATGGAAGAGTACATGGCCGCGCGCAAGGACGCTCTGGCTGTGGTGACCGCAGCGGTGAGGGCCGCCGACCACTCGGATCTTTTCCGCACCACGGAAAGCTATCGCGCCGGCGGCGAAGGCAAAGACAAAACCGACCGCTTGCTGGCGGCGATCTTCGGCCTGCTGAAGGACATGCTGTCAATTACCTCCGGGGCGACGGAGCTGGTCCGCAATACCGATATTTTGGCCGAACTGAAGTCGTTGGCCGCAGCCGTGGATTTTTCCTGGATCGCGCAGGCGACTCATCAACTGGACCAGGTCCACAGCGGCATGCGGCGCAACGTGCTGCGTTCGCTCTCGCTCGATGCGTTTGCCGTTTCCATGGAGCGATAAGATTGAAATGGATTAGTATCCTGCTTGCGACATCATTTACCGCTATGCTTGGTCGCCAAATCGCGTTTGCCGCTCTGATCTCAGTTAGGTTGGTCACACCAGCCTGGAGTGGCCACACGCTTACTTCGAAAGAGCACAAGGTTCTGGAAACATGGCTGGCGACACATCGAGAATTCCAGAGTGCCACGGATGCGGATTGCAAATGCGCAGAAGACATCCAGCAAATGAAAATTGGCTCCGGGGGAAAATGGGTTCCGGTTCCAGACTACCATCCATATGTCGCGACCGGAGATTTCAACAACGACGGAATCCGCGATTTTGCCGTAGTTGTAATCGACCGTTCGAAACCAGCCAAGAACTTTGCCTTGCTGGTCTTTAATGGGACTTTCAGCTCTAAAGCAAAGTTGCCGGCGTTCATTGAGCCGGGTCTTGACCTGCGAGGTCAGGGTCTTTTCTTTGGCCCACCACGACCGAAGCCTTATCGGCTCGTGGTAGGTCCTTTTGAGAGCGACAACACAGCCGTTCTGGTTCCACAGGGCCGCACTTACAAGTTACAGGCAAACGAAGGTCACTGAAGACAGGCTCAATATAACCCCGGCTGTCCTTCCGGCCTGGTCTTCCAGCGGCGATGCACCCACAACCACTGATCGGGATAGCGCGTGGCGTAGCTTTCAATCACTTTGTTGAACAACGCGGTGTTGGCAATGGCGTCGGCTTCATCGTCGCCGGTGCGGACCAGTTTTACCGCCGGCTCCATGCAGATTTTGTAGCGGCCACTTGGCTTGTCCCAAATGCAGAAACCCGGCACCACGGCTGCCCCGGTATGTAGAGCAACGCGCGCGATGCCCGTGGCGGTGCAGGCGGGAATGCCAAAGAAGTCCACAAACGCGCCTTGCGGCGGCGTCATGTTGGTGTCCATCAGGATTCCCACCACTTCCCCGCGCTTGAGCAGCTTCAGCAAGGCGCGGGCGAAATCCTGTTTGGAGAGAACGGCGTTGCCGTGCATGGTGCGGTACCGCTCCACACGGGCGTCCAGATAAGGATTGTCCAGCTGCCGGGCGACGATGTTCATGGGATGGCCGTAGAGCGAATGCGCGAACGAGCTGACTTCCCATCCGCTGAAGTGCGCGGTAAGAAAAATTACGCCCTTGCCCAGGGCCTGGGCTTCGGCAAAATTGTGGAAGCCTTCATAGACGGCGATGCGCGGCAGATTCTCCGCGGTGTAACGCGGAAACAGGCAGAACTCCGCGAGCTGGCGGCCCAGTCCGGCAAACACTCCACGCAGAATTTTCTTTTTTTCTTTCCGGCTTTTTCCGGGGAACGCCAGGTCCAGGTTGCGTCGCCCGACGCGCCGCAGACGGGCATGCACGGCGTACACCAGCATGGCGATGCTGATGCCGGTGGCGTGCGCCAGCGGCCGCGGCAGCCAGCGCATCACCGCCGCCAGCAACCACACAGGAGCGTACTCAAGCCGGTGCCGCATCGCACTGCGTTCTCTTGCCATAGAGTCTGGAAACTTTGGACGGTACCATCAGCAGCAACAATATTTCAATTTCAACACAGCCGGGCTCTTCCAGGCGAAAAACAAAAACGGGAGCTTCACGGCTCCCGTCTTGTTGTCAGGCGATTCCGGCCAGAACCTGGTCAGCGACGCACTGCCGCTCACGGCGCAAACGCAATACCTGCCGGTATCTGGTTCTTGCTCATCACCTTTGGGTTTGGGGTGGCAGTCGGCGCCGGGGGCGGATCACTGGCCGGCGGAGGATTTACCGGCACGTTGCTCTTGGGCGCCGGCGCATTGCTGGCCTGCGTGCCGGCGGCTTTGCGGACTGCGGCCACAAACGGCTCGCCGTTGGCCGGCGTGGCCACCGCTCCGGTCAAGATGGTCTTGAAGGGGACCATGCGGCCGTAGAGTTCACGCGTGGCGTTTTCATCCTGGGTAATCGAAGAACCGTTGATGGTGATTCCGGCGAAGAGCCCGCGGGCGCGCGAATAGGTAAGCACCTCAGCGCGCATCTTCCAGTCGGTGGAGCCTTCCGCGTGGCGGCCCACCGGACCGGCGGCGGCGGAGGCGTCAGCGCCTACTTTGAATTTGCTGGAAAGCAGGGCCTGCATGCCGCGATCGTTCATCACCATCATGACCAGGTCCACACCTTGCACGCCAATCTGCAGCCCAAAGCTGCCACCGGTGATGGAAAACGGCGCAGGAGCGCTCCATCCGTCAGCAGTGCGGCAGGTGGCCATGCCCCGGCCATGCGCTGCGCCAAACATGAAACCGCCCTTGATCAGCGAAGGCACCACCGCCACACACTTCGCCGAACCCAGAATCTCTTCCGGAATTCCCTTATCGGGCGTGGACATGATTTCGCTCAGGACGGTGGCAGCAGACTCCACCCGTCCGGCGGCTGTTTCAGCAAGCGCAAAACTAGTGATTACCAGTGCGAACAGAACCAGAAAGACAATTCGCTTCATAGTCTCCTCAAGTGATTATTGATTTTAGAGCACTGAAGCCAGACAAGTATGGAGATGCGGGAAAAAATTAAAGGGTTGGATACGGCGACCCTCGTGACCGTGTCCAACCCCCGTCTCCCAGGTTCTGTGGTAGGTGGACAGAGTATCCCTCTCCCTCTAAATCGGAGCAAGTAACCAGTGTTCCGCCCGGACACGCCAAGCCGGACATGTACTTTGAAGCACTGCCGCAACGGCGCGTACTGTTTCCTGCCCCAGGCTGGACAGCAGGCCCATGGACCGCCCTGTACCCTGCTTTTTCGTTGTGGACGCCTCAGCGGGCCTCTGGAGGGCGGCATGGCGCCGCAGGTAAGCGCCGGCCGGACGGGCGGGAATGCCAACTGGAGCACTGGAGCAAAAGATAAGCCCAGCGTATTGCCGGGCCTGTCTTGGTAGTTCTTCGCGAATTTAAGTTGTGGCGGTTTACTTGGCTGAAGTCACCAGCGAATGGGTGATGGCATGTACGGAAAGCGCAATGCGGTTCTGCACTCCCACTTTGCGCATCAGCTTAGCCACGTGGGCCTTCACCGTGCGTTCTTCAATACCCAGCACGGAGCCGATTTCTTTGTTGGAGCGCCCGGCCACCAGCAGCTCCAGAACTTCTTTTTCGCGGTCAGTAAACGTTACGCGGCCGGCGGGGAAAATACGGCCCGGCGAAGACGTCACGCGCTCAATAAAGATGGAAAGCACGCGCCGGGGGGCCCAAACAGAGCCTTGATTCACGATGCGCATGGCCTGGATAAACTCGGCGGGCGACGCGGCTTCGTCCACGTAGCCTTTGGCGCCGGCGGCCAGGGCCTTGAGAATGGTTTCGTCATCGGCGCCGCTGCCGGTCACAATGATGCGCAAGTCCGGACGCGCCGCTTTCAGCCCGGCCATCACGTCAAAAAGGTTCTGTCCCGCCCTGGTCCCCAGCAGTACCAGATCAACATCGCGCCGCGGGCCCAGTTCCGCCAGGGTGCACGCTATCAATTCCAGGTCCTGTTCGGTGTCAAAGAGCGACTTCAGCCCAATGAACCTCAAGGGATCGCTCTCTACGACGGCGATGCGGATTGTTTTCTTGGACGCGGCTGCTTTCATCAACACTCCTCCGTGTTACCTGGGACCCTGAAGCGAAATTGTATTAAAAATTTCCGGCTTTCATCCAGAAGTCCCATGAACCTTGGCCCCTGCCCATCTCTTAGCAGGGTACATGTACGCTAGTCGAAGCGCAAGATTCAGGGCTGAATGCAGGGGGTTACCTCGCTGGCTACCCGGACGTGAGGACGACTATGACCAGTCTGGTTCGAGCATCGAGATGACCTCGCGGATGATCTCTAAGGTTGATTTGCCGTGTTGCTTAAGCTGTTCCATGAATTCCCGGTCCACTTCGCCTGCCGCATACTTTTTCTACAGTAAGCCAATCATAAAAGTTCCAACGCTTCCCTCCGGCATTTCAAGGGAAACTGTGCGAGAGAAGCCGGAACCAAAATTGGATGTACAAGATGCCCCGCTACGGTTAAACGGCCGCGCGGGGCATCAGTCTTTTGCGGGGTTGACGGTGTCTGAAGCGAGATTCGATTTCCGGCGCAAGCCGAAGCCGGCGAATCGCTCCTAGAATCTCCCGCCTTGCGCAATTTGCCGGCCAGCATGTTCCGCTTGTTCGCCCATGCGCTCCAGAAAATCGGCAGCCATGTCCACGAACTCGGAGCCCTTGTCCAGGTATTCCGGCATGCGCCGCCAAAGCTCTTCCAGCTTTTCCGGATGCTGTGAGGCCAGGGCCGCCAGCCCGATGCCCGCCGCCGCCAGACCCGCGGGCTTGCGTCCGCTGAGAAACAGGACCGCACCCGCGGCAAAGGAACCGTACATCAGCGCCTTCTTCCAATCCATGGTTTATCCCTCCAAGGGCGTTCTCGTTTCTTGCGGTTGAAAATTCCTTGTGGCGCACTGCCACCGGGGCAAGCAAGACTTTCGTTCGTTGTCGATTATAAAGCGCAGGTTCCACCACGCGCCAGAATGACCGGCAGCGGTGAGGGGACAAGAGATTGCGTTGTGTGAGTTTCTTGGCTAGAATTCCCCGCCAGAAAAAGAATGTGGGCGCCGGTATAGGGGCGACGCCCACGTGGGGGTACTGCGTATTATGTTGTTATTACGATAGACGTAGAATATCGAGAAAAGTTGCACCCATGCGCCGAAATTAACATAAATAAACACATCTAAACATTCGCAGGCAGCCTGGCGCATTCCTTTTTTACAAAATCCTAATCTGTGCGGGATGCACGCGCGACGGCCCACATCGGGCAGCTCTTGTTCTCTCCCCATTATCTTGATCTTGCCCTTTCACGTTGCGAAAAAAAATTGGCCCCTCGTTCGAGAGGCCAATGGAGAGAAAGGAGAGTAACAAACCGCTATAACATTCGGGTCACCAGTTCGCGTATTTGCACGCGGGCCTGGTGCAGCCCAAATCTTGATTCCTTTTCGCTGATGCCCAGCAGGCGCGCGATCTTCTGGTGCTCATATCCCTCGGCGTCATGCAGCAGGAAGATCAGGCGTTCGGTGGCCGGCAGTTGCGTCACGGAACGTTCCAGATGAATGCGTTTCAGGTTGCCGCGCAGGGCGCCGGTCCCGGGAATAACTGCGCAATTCAGCGTCAGCGTGCCAATCGGCATCAGCTCACGGACTTCCGCCAAGAATGCCTGGTCAATCTGTTCGTTGCCAGGACGCAGCGTCCCAGCGCAAGCGCGCAGGAAAGTATTGGCCGTCAGTTGCTCCGCGACCAGCTCGTTGTCGGTCATCCAGAAAGCCAGCGAATAGACCCGGTGGCAGTATCTCTTATAAGTGTCGCTGTAAGCAGCGGCGTGTCTTTCCGCCGCCGGCGACACGACTCTGGTATTGCCCAACGTTCCTTGGAAACTGCTTGCCATTGATTTGAACTACCTCGTTTTTCTGTCCCCTGAGCGTCTTTCTACGACGATCCATTCAGTGGCACGCACCAATACACGAGTGCAATCGGTCTTCCCAAAGAACGCAAGCGCAGATGATTTTTTGCAAAGGAAAACTAAGTGGTTGATTTTGCAGGGACAAGACAGGAAAAAGAGATACCAAGGCACTTAATCCCAGAACCAGAGGTGGGGTTAGAAACATGTGCAATCCGCCATCTTGAGCACGGACGTACCACTTGTCGGTATGCTTGAGAAGAGCTTCCGGGATGGAACCGAGTAAAATCTACAGCGTGGTTGAGGAGCTCAGCGAACGACAACGACTTCGCGCAGGTTATCGCGACCCAGATAGAACGTCTTGGAGGCGAAATCTTTGAACAGGTTCTCAATGTGGCGGTTGTTGAAGATCCTTTGCAAGCGCGAGTTGCTGCGCGACTGCATCTTCAGGGTGTCCGCCTGGGCGATGTCATAGCGGTAGTAGGGCGACTCCGGTCCGGTATCGCGAGTGTGAAAGAACGCCAGCAGAACGCCTCCGGGCTTCAGCATGCGGTGGATTCGTCCGACCAGCGGCTTGACCAGGCTC
>JBGPLR010000031.1:0-13692 GCA_041486545.1 Terriglobia bacterium | reverse complement strand
CACATGGCCAGGGAAGCGCATGCCGGGGAATGCGTCAATAGACACGCTTGCGGGCATGCCCACGCGCAGGGAACCGGCGTCAATCTCATCCACCGGGGCGCTCACGTAGTAGCAACTGTCATCAATCAAATCCACGGCCGGCGGCGTGGGGATGCCGGGCGGCGAGGGCGTGGTGAATTCGCCCAGTTCGCCGGTAATATCGCCTACTCGTCCGGCGAAGGGCGCCGTCAGGATGGTCTGGACCAGTTGCGTGCGCGCCAGATTCAAGCGAGCCTGGCTGTGATCAATCTCCACACGGCTTGCAGAGCAGGTGGCCTCAAGCGCGCGGGCTTCTGATGCCACTTTGTCCCATTGTTCTTCTGCGATCAGCTTGTCCTGGAAGAGTTTTTCCGCGCGACGAGCGTCACGGTTCCCAAGATCGGCGCGGGCGCAGGCTTCATCATGGTGAGCGCGGGCCGTGTTCAGCTCCTCTTCCAGAACGCGTAGGTTGGCTTTGGCGTCAGCGTTCCAGAGTTCCAGGAGAGGCTGGCCCTGGCGGACATGATCGCCTTTGTGCACGTAAATGTGCGCGATCTGGCCGCCGGAGGGCAAGGCCAGCTTGGAACGGCGGCAAGCTTTGATGCTCCCCGCGCGCGTGTTGGCGAGAGTGCGGGCCACGCGGCCCTGGTCCACGGTGCGCAGAACCACGGCCAGTGGCCGCGGCCGCATCCAGTACAAAATTCCAGCACTGACTGCGGCCAGTACGACCAGCAGGCCGATGATCCGTGAAAGCCTGATTCCGTGCATGGGCCAACTCAACTTTCAAGCAGAGCAGCCAGCGGACTAGAAATCACGCGCCTTCGCATTGAGGCCGGCATTCTTGAAGCGCTCAGTGGTCTGGAGTTTGGTCAGTGCTTCTTCAAACGCCAGCAGGTGCGTGGCTTCATCATGCCGAATCTCATCAAAACGATGAGCAACAGCCTCGTCTCCATCCTCCTGGGCCTGTTGCGCATAGTTCTTGTACATGGTGTCCACTTCAAAGGACTCGCCGGCAATGGCGTGATTCAGGTCCTGTTCGTCCGTGCCCGCCAGACCTAGCAATTCTGCTTCCTCGTTAAAGTGCTCAAAGAATTCCTGGTCAGCGGTCTTGTCAAACAGCTGGGCCACTTCCAGGTGGCCGCGTTCGCGGGCCTGTTTGGCGAAAAGTTTGTATTTTGCGTAGGCAAAAGCCTCGCCTTTCATGGCATCCAATAGGTTTTTCTGGCTACGCGGAGAGATCGTGCGATCGGCAAAGGTCTTGTCTGTCATAATAGTTATTCTCCACCTTCCAGTTTGCCGGACAGGTGGCAGCAGTAGCTGTGCTGTGGCTCACCGGCGCATGTGATGAAGGTCACATTCCCCCGTCCAGCCGGGAGTCCAGAGTTGATCGTTGATCGAGGATTAATAGCAGGAGGAAAACATATGAAAGCCGACAACCTCACGCGTGCAGGCGAACAGGTGAAAGCCAACGTCGCGGAGATCGCGGAGAAAGCCAGAGATCTCACCGAGAAAGTGAAAGAGCGCTGGGACGATACCTATCACGACATCGAGCGCAGCGTGCGCCGCGCCAAAGTTGCAGCCGAGGAAGGCGTGGATGAAGTTCGCCATCAGATCAAGGCCCGCCCGCTGACGTCGGTGGCCTCGGTGGCGGCCGGAGCATTTGCCCTGGGTCTGCTGGCCGGCATACTGGTAGGCAGAAAGTCCCGCGACTAAGAACTCTGAAGGGCCAAGCAGGCGCGACGGACCTGCGAGTTAAGAATCAATTCGTGTTCTAAGGCCCGGCGTGTGTCCGCTCCCGGAAGTCCTGACGGAGCATGCCGAGCAGCGCAACGGTGACAGAGAGAATCACCGGGCCCAGGAAGAGTCCCATCAAACCGAACACCTGCATGCCTCCCAGCAAGGCAAAGAAAACGTAGATCGTATGCAGGCGGACGCTCTCGCTGATGATCCAAGGGCGGACAACGTTGTCCGCCAGCCCCACCACGCCTGCTCCCCATGCCAGCAGAATGATGCCCTTGATCACGTGTCCGGTGAAGAGCAAGATTACGGCTGCCGGCACCCAGACTGCGGCTGATCCCACCACGGGAACCAGAGAAAAGAAAGCAGTTACTACGCCCCACAGGACCGGCGAATCAACACCCAGGACCCAGAAGGCCAGAGCGGTCAGGCTGCCCTGGGCGGCGCCTACAGCCACGCCTCCATAAAAATTGGCAATCACCGTGGCATTGATCCGCTGCTGCAGTTCGGCAAAGCGCTCTGCCCCCAGCGGAAGAGAGGCGCCGAGACGGGCCATTCCGGCTGCGCCATCGCGAAACAGAAAGAAGAGGACGAGGGCGGCAATGACTGCGTCGGCGATCCAGGTGAAGATGTTGGTCAGCAGACTTGCGCCCAGGCGGACAAGAAAGGCGCTGGCTTCCTCCAGCCGGCGGACGGCCATTGCGTGAAGGTCAAGCGCTGGCCAGGCAAAACGCTGCCCAACCCATGCAACCATCCTCTCAACGGCGTGCAGGGCGCTGGCGGAAAGGCCGCCTTCCGGGGCGCTCCTGGTAGCCAGCGAGTGGTAGAGGTCAGTGAGTTCATTGCTGACGGCCCTTCCCAGAAAATAAATTGGCACCGCGGCAACAAACATCGTGGCCAGGGTGCTGGCCAGCGCTGCGGCGTTGCGGTTACGAAAAATTCGCAGTGAGTAGCGATGCACAGGGTGGAAGATGATGGCAATCACAGCGGCAAAAATAATGGGTCTGGCATAGGGCCGGAACAGCATCCAGCATAGATAGAGGAACAGCGCCGTCAAGGCCAGCAGCAGCACGGTGGCGGCATCCTTGTTGTTTCTCATGCGGCCTCTCTGCCGGCGGGACCGGGGCGCAGACGGGCGCCGAAGAGCTTGAGCAACTCAAACCACAACACGCCCAGGAAACCTGCGGAAATTGCAACCGCCAAGTCCATAGGATGCAGGAGGGAAAATTTGAACAAGCCGCGCAACGCGGGTACGTAGAGAATGAGTCCTAGAGCGAAGAGGGCGCCCGCTGTCACCCAGAGCAACGCCCGGTTCGGCGAGCTCATCATCTGCCAGATGGTACGGCTCCAGGACCGGTTGGTGTAGATCAGGCACAAATTGCCAACCAGCAGGGTAGAAAAAGCCAAAGCACGGGAATCAAACTCATCATGCCCCAAGCGGATGGCGAAGAGATAAACAACAAGCACTGAAGCCAGGACGGTGAGACCCTGCATCAGGCTCATGAGGACTCGCTTGCGGTTGAACAGCAATTCGTTCGGGCTCCGCGGCGGACGAGCCATCACGTCCAGCTCTTCCGGCTCCGCTTCAAACGCGATGGAGCATGTGGGGTCAATAATCAGCTCCAGAAACAAAACGTGCAGCGGCAGCAGGACCAGTGGTCCATTCAACAGCACGGGGACCAGGGTGATTCCGGCAATAGGAACATGGATGGCCAGGATGTAGGCTGTGGCTTTCTTCAGGTTGTCATAGATCCTGCGGCCCAGCCGAATGGCGTTCACGATGGAAGAAAAGTCATCGTCAAGGAGGACAAGCGAAGCTGCTTCGCGGGCGACATCCGTGCCGCGGGCGCCCATGGCAATGCCGATATCGGCAGCCTTCAGCGCGGGCGCATCGTTGACGCCGTCGCCGGTCATGGCCACTACTTCTCCCTCCGCCTTGAGCGCGCTAATCAGGCGGAGTTTTTGTTCAGGAACAACGCGGGCAAACATGTTGACGCCGCGCACTCGCCGCCGGAGTTCAGCGTCCGTCATGGCATCAAGTTCCAGGCCGGTGATGAACGCGGTGGAATCGCGTAACCCGATTTGCGTGGCGATGTTTTGCGCGGTCACGGGATAGTCGCCGGTGATCATGACGACCCGGATTCCAGCGCGATAGCACTCTTGCACCGCGGCCGGCGCCGATGGGCGGACCGGGTCAGCCAATCCCACCAGGCCCACGAATTCCAGCGGCAAGCCGCGTTGTTCGTCCGGCAGTGGCCCAGTGACTTGTGCCTTGGCTACACCCAAGACGCGCAAGCCGGCGGCGGCCATCTGCGACGTCGCGGCCAGCAGCAGTTCTTTTTCCAGAGACGTGACGCGGCAGAGTTCCAGTATTGCTTCCGGCGCTCCTTTGGCAGCCACTACGCAAGCAGCATTGCCCGCAGGCTGCCAGGCGCGAGACACAACCAACAAGCCTGGCGACAGCGGGTATTCGCGGACCAGCGTCCATTCCGGATGGCGATGTTCATATTCAGGGAACGCGTGCTTGCCCAGTTCCAGAAAGGCCTTTTCCATGGGATCAAAGGGATCACGACTGCTGGCGAGAATGGCATACTCAACAACGTCATGAAAATATTCCGGCACCTGATGGGTGCCGGGTGAGATTTGGAAAGTCCGGCCCGCCGCATAGAGCGCCTGCACGGACATGCGGTTCAATGTAAGGGTGCCGGTTTTGTCCACACAGAGGACGGTGGCTGAGCCCAGGGTTTCAATGGCCGGCATACGGCGCGCCAGAACGTTCTTGCGCGAAATGCGCCAAGCGCCCATGGCCAGGAAGATGGTCAGCACTACGGGGAATTCTTCCGGCACCATGGAAATCGCCAGGGTGAGGCCAGCCAGGATTCCCCGCAGCCAGTTGGAATGGGTATAGCCATAGATCAAAGCCACGGCGACGCACAAAAGAAAGCCAACAGCGGCGAAGACGCGCACCAGCCGGCTTGTTTCACGCTGCAGGCGCGTACTCCCGGTCTGCAAACCTTCCAGCGCTTTACCAATTTTTCCCAGTTCCGTGGCAAGGCCGGTTGCAAGCACCTGGGCCACGCCTCGCCCTTGCACAACCAGGGTCCCGGAGAACACGCACGGCAAGTCCTCGCCGCCGGGACGAGTCATTGGCGTATCGCGCTTGCCTGCTGACTTTCGCACAGGAACCGATTCACCTGTCAGCAGCGACTCATTGACAGAAAGGTTGCGGCCTTCAAGGACGATGCCATCGGCAGGAACGCGGTCTCCCTCTGACAGTACGACCAAGTCGCCGCGGACCACATCGCGTCCGGGGATACGCCGGCGTTTGCCTTCGCGAATCACCAGCGCTCTTGGGCTGGAGAGGTCGCGCAGCGCTTGCAGCGCCCGCTCCGTCTTGCGCTCCTGGTACACAGTAATGCCGATGACCACAAAGACCGCCACCATCAGCGCCATCGCCTCTTGCGGATCGCCCAGTAACACATAGACGGTGCCAGTCCCAATGAGCAGCAGGAACATGGGTTCGCGGAGAACGTCCAGCGCGATGCGCAGTTGGGTCCGCGACTTTGCCGAAGGTAACTCGTTGCGGCCTTCTTTGCTGAGGCGCTCGCCGGCCTCAGTCTCCGTCAGCCCCTGGAACGCCGCTGAGGTTTCCACCGGGTGGCGGGGAGGCGAGCCGTCAAGTTGTTGGAGAATTCCCATACGGGTGGCTTGCGCAGCACGCGCTCACGGCGCGCCCGAAATCGAAGCGGACTGGGGACCGCGCACTGTGAGGACCGGGCACGGCGCGCGGCCGATCACAGTTTGCGTCACCGAGAAAAGTCCATGAGTCGCGACCCGCAAGAATGAGCCACCATAGCGGACACCCAGAATGAGCAAATCGGCCTCCAGTTGCGTGGCCAGTTTCACCATGCCGCCGGCCGCGGGCCCGGGAGCCACGATCACGTCAGCGATGCGGTCCTGGAGAGTGTCGGGAACCAGGGAGCGCAGTTGGTCCTCGAGATTCCGCTGTTCCTGATGGCGACTTAGGAGTTCCTTCTCCTCCGGTTGGTGAAAGTGAGCCAGAGTGAGCTTAGCCTGAGGGTTGTCCGCCAAAAGGAATTCGACATAACGCAACGCAGATTGAGAATGCTCGCTGAAGTCGGTGGCAAATAGAAGACGATTGAAACGCCCGTCCTTGTTCGGGGCGTGGGCTTGTGGGCCCACGGTCATCACCGGGCAGCGCGCGGTACGGAAGATTTCCTCCGCCACAGAACCAAGAAACAACCGGCTGATGCCCAGATCGCCCCGGCTGCCCAGAAGAACAAGGTCAATTTCATGGTCCGCGACGAATTTGGCCACGGCTTCAAACACTTCGCCACACACCACGGCCGGCTCAAAATGCTTGCGATCGAAACGGTGGACCAGCATGAAGTCGCGAATCCGGGCTTCCGCCTGATGGAGGAGGGAAGATGCTTTCTGGGTAGCCGCGGGATCGTCGCTCAGCGAGTAGGGAAAAAGATCGGCAACGTGAAGGACGCAGATTTTCGCGCTGTAGCCGTGACGCAACGCGCGGACGTAATCAATGGCGTGTGCCGATTCTTCAGAAAAATCCGTGGGGAACAGCACATTCCTAAAAGCGATGCTGGAACGGACTGCGGTCATGTTTCCATTAGATGCCGCGCCGGGGCCAAGGGCCGTGATGTTTATCACAGGGCCGTAGTTAGCCGGCGGCCCGCGCCAAATCCGGCACGTACATGGTGGCCGTCTTGAGTTGGCGTGTGCGCAGCTTCACGTCCATGAGTTCCTTGGCTTTGGCGGCAATATGTTCGCCGCTGACCTCAAACTCCTTGATCAGCTCCCAGGGAGCGCCACTATCGCCAAAACGGTCTTTCACGCCGATGGCCCCGGTCAGCACCGGGACTCCGTACAATTCCTGGCTTTGGGTAATGACGCCGCTCACGCGCCAGGCAAGGATGCCGATCTGGTGCTCTTCCGCGGTTACGATAATGCCGGTTTCTTTGGCGGCCCGGACGATCGCCGCTTCGTCAATCGGCTTGAGCGTGTGCATGTTGATGACCCGGGTCTCATAGCCGTATTCGCTTTTCAGGATGTAGGCTGCGCGCATGGCTTCCGGCACCATGGGCCCGCAAGCGATCAGGGTGACGTCTTCATCTTCATTGCCGTAGGAGCCGGCCAGCTTCTGATCAAAAGCGTCAATCATCATCGGCGCCTCGCGCCGCAGACGCAGCACGTTGGCCTTGCCGATCACAAAAGGCGAGTCTGGGCGGTTGATGATGGGCGTGGCCTCGCGGGCAAAGCGAATGTACTTGGGACCCACGTGGTCGAAGAGAAGTTTCGTGGTGGCCTTCCTGGTTTCAACCGCATCAGCGGGCACCACCACGGTCATGTTGGGCAGGCTGGTCATGGCAGCACAGTCTTCCAGGGCCTGGTGCGTGGCGCCGTCAGGGCCAACGCTCACACCGCCGTGCGCGCCGGCGATCATCACGTTGCAATCGTTGTAACAAACGGAAACGCGGACCTGATCGAGATTCCTGGAGGCGGCAAACGTTGCGTAAGTGCCGAAGACCGGCAGCTTGCCTTCCCGCGCCAGTCCGGCCGCCACTGAGGTGGAAGACTGCTCGGCAATGCCCATGCTCAGCCAGCGGGCCTTGCGCTCCGGGTTGTGAGCGTAAAACTCATTGATGGTAATGGAGCCGCTGATGTCCAGGCCAAGACAGCAAACGCGCGGATCGGCGCCGCCTTCGCGGAGGGCTTCGCCAAAGCCCATGCGGGTGGGCTTCATCTCGACTTTCATGATGCGGTCTGAATTCCACCAGTAGTTATGGCGGAATTTCGGCATCTTGGCAGCCAGTTTGGTATCCACTTCCGCCTGGTATTCTTTTGCGGCAGCCAGCAAAGCATTGACGGGAATTTTGTCAGCCACGCCCAACTCGACCAGCGCTTGGTCGAGTTCGTCGCGATTCGGCGCGCGGCCATGCCAGCCGGCGATGTTCTCCATAAAACTCACGCCTTTGCCTTTGACGGTGCAGCACAGCAGCATGGTGGGCCGCCCGGAGCAATGCGTCCTGGCCAGTTCCAGAGCTTCCACTACCTGGCGCATGTCGTGGCCGTTGACGCAGACCACGTCCCAGCCAAAGCTTTGGTATTTTTCTTGCAGCGGCTCAACATTCATCACGTCGGCGACCGGGCCGTCAATCTGCAAACGGTTTTCATCAATGATGGCGATCAGGTTGTCCAGTTTGTGATGGGAGGCCTCCATGGCGGCTTCCCAGATCTGGCCCTCTTGCTGCTCGCCATCGCCCATGATGCAAAAGACTTTGCTGGAGTTTCCATTCAGCTTCTGGGCCAGAGCAACCCCGACCGCAACGCTGAGTCCCTGGCCCAGGGAGCCCGTGGAAGCTTCCACGCCGGGCAACTTCAGCCGGTGCGGATGACCCTGGAACGGCGACCCCAACTTGCGCAAGGTGACGACGTCCTTGACGTCAAAGAAGCCGGCGAAAGCCAGTCCTATGTAAAGCGCCGGAGCTTTGTGCCCGGCAGACCAGATGATGCGGTCGCGCTTGTCCCAGCTGGGATTGTTGGGATCGTGGTTGGCACAGCGCAGGTAGAGCGCTGCTGTCACATCCATTATGCTCAGCGTTCCGCCGGCATGGCCGGAACCGGCGGCACACAGCGCCACCAGGTTGTAACCGCGCATGAGGGCAGCTTGCTCTTTCAATTCCTCAATGTTGTATTGTCTGGCTAACTTGCCTTCTGTGGAATTGCCGATGGCCATCGCTGCTCCCCGTGTGACTGGCTGAGCACGACCGTGGCGCTGTTGTGTCCATTTGCTTCATTGGGCGCCGGCCCAGCCGTTGGTGTGTCTAGCTATTGTGAGCGCTGACCGCACATCCGGACTGTGACTGGCGTCACGCTGTGTGAGGTGGTGGCGAGATCCCCGAAAGTGCTGCGCCGATGGACACCAAACGCCCTGCCTTTAAAGGTGTATGCTGGCCTTGAAAGAACACAGATTAAGCAGGTGGGTGATGAAAGTTGTTCATGCCGGCAGGCCTTCGAGGAGGCTTCAGCGGTGCATCGCGACAGTATTGGTTGGAGTCATAGCAGCTTGCCAGCTTGTGGCCCAGCAGCACCAGTCCGTAGTTCTGGTGGGGGCTGGGTCAAGCGTGCCTCTTCCGCTCTACCGCAAATGGTCGGAAATCTATAACCAGCGCAACCCGACAATACAGATGAATTACGTCCCTCTGGGTACTTCCGAGGGCATCGTACAGATCTCAAAAAGAATCAGCGATTTTGGCGCTGGTGAAGTTCTGCTGAGCGCGGACCAACGAGCGAAAGGAGGCCTGATTGAACTGCCGGTTGCCCTGATCGGGATTGTTCCTATCTACAACCTCGCAGGCATCAAACAGGAACTGCGATTTTCCGGGAGCCTGCTGGCGGAAATCTTTCTCGGCGAAGTGAAGAGCTGGGACGACCCCCAGTTGCTGAAGCTCAATCCAGGTGTCGCCCTGCCGCACAAGCCGATCAGCGTTGTATACCGGCCGGGAGGCAAGGGCACGAACTACGTTCTTTCCGAGTTTCTTTCGCAAACCAGCCCCAAATTCCGGAGCAAGATTGGACGCACGCCCTCTCCGCATTGGCCGGTGGGAGCGCCGGCGGAACGAAGCTCAGACATGGTGGACAAAGTAAAATCAACACCGGGATCCATTGGCTACGTTGAGCTGAAATACGCGGTTGCCGCCGGCCTGGCCTACGGCAGCGTCCTGAATCCGGCGGGCCGATACGTGAAAGCGTCGCCGGAAAGCATCACGGCTGCCTGCCGCGCGGTGGAAGGCGCCGAATGGCAAAAACTGGCGGTGTCTTTGACCAACGCTCCGGGAGCCAACTCATTTCCCATTACCAGCTTCACCTGGTTGTACGTGCAAGCGCATCCGGTGAACCCGGCCCGGGCCACGGCCCTTGCGGACCTCATGAATTGGATCTTTACCGACGGGCAGAGAATCGCCATGGAGGAAGGTTATCCGAACTTACCGGAGCCCTTGTTGCTGAGAGTGAGAGCGAACGCCAATTCCATTCGCTAGGCTGCTTCACCAACCTGCGCTGACAGCGTGAATCGCTGCTAGTGATGTCCCAGCACGGGGTGCGGGACGTACACGGACTCAAGTTGGTCCATTTCTTCCTTGGTCAGCTTCAAGCTGACGGCGGCCACGGCATCCTGCAAATGGTGCGGCTTGGACGCGCCCACAATGGGCGACGTGACTCCCGGCTTGTGCAGCAGCCACGACAACGCAATCTGCGCGGGAGGAACGCCGCGCTGCTGGGCGACGGCGGCCACCGTGTCCACCACGCGATCATCGGCTTCGCGGGTGTACAGCTTCTTTGTGTAGTCGTCTTCTTTGGAGCGCAGCGTTCCCGCTTTGCGGTTACCGGCGAGCAACCCGCGCGCCAGCGGACTCCACGGCAGCATGCCCACGCCTTCCGCCAAGCAGAATGGCGCCATCTCGCGCTCTTCTTCGCGATACGCCAGATTGTAGTGGTTCTGCATGGTGACAAAGCGCGTCAGGCGCAGCCGGTCCGCGGTGTACTGCATGCGGGCAAACTGCCAGGCGAACATGGACGACGCGCCAATGTAACGCGCCTTCCCGGCCTTGACCACGTCATGCAGCGCCTCCATGGTCTCTTCAATGGGCGTGTGGTAGTCAAAGCGGTGGATCTGGTACAGGTCAACGTAATCCATTTGCAGGCGGCGCAGGCTGGCGTCAATCGCGTGCATGATGTGCTTGCGGGACAGGCCTTGCTGGTTGGGATCATCGCTCATGGGAAAGAAAACTTTGGTGGCGATGACCAGATTTTCGCGGAGCGGGCCAAAATCCTTGAGCGCGCGGCCCAGAATTTCTTCGCTCACTCCAATGGAATACATGTCAGCGGTGTCAAAAAAGTTGATGCCCAGTTCCAGCGCCTGCTTGATGAATGGCCGTCCTTCTGCTTCTTCCAGGACCCATTCGCGCCATTTTTTGGCGCCGTAGGTCATGCAGCCCAGGCAAATGCGGGATACTTTTGTGCCGGTGGAACCAAGATTGACGTATTCCATAAGCGCCCATTTTAATTGAAGACAATCTAATCGAAGGCAAAAGGAGCGGGGAGCGCCGCAGTTACTCGACTTCCACTTTCTCAAAGCCCAGACCCAGCAGGAGGCTGGTGAGCGTGGTGCGCGCGTTCTGGGTCGCGGTGGTCAGGATGCCGCTGCGCCCCGCTTCTTCCAGCAACTCACCTTCGGCCTGCTGGCGCACCTGCGTTTCCAGATTGGGGTCCATGGGGACCAGCAGCCCAGTGGTGCGGGAGTAAACGCGCGTCCGCGCATTGTCAATCCGAGTGAGCAGAATCCTGGGCGCAGGCAGCTTCAAATGGATTTCCTTGCCGGTGATCTGGATGTCGCTGGCGCGGAGCTGCTCAAAATCAATTCCGGCGATTACCTGGCCGTGGACAATCAGCAGCATCTTGTCGCCCGCCAGGAAGTCCGGGAGCAGCGGAGTTTCCCTTTGTCCGGTCACGACCTTGTCCATGTTGTAGACCACGGTCTCCATGCGTTGTAGCCGCTGGATGCGCTGCACCACCGCGCCCTGGCTGATGATGGTGGTCTTGCGCCCGCCGATGACCGACCACAACCTGCCCAGCAGGCCGGATTCTGCGCGCCCAGCCAGCAGCACGAGCAGGAGCACGGCCAGCCCACCGATAAGGAAGCCGGAGACGGGACCCAGCCTGGGCCGCTTGCGTGATGCCGATGTTGCAATTTCACTCACACAGTTATTGTAAGTTCATTCATGACGCAGCGAACGAGATTCGCGGGTTACAGAAGACCCCGGTGTGACCAGGGGGCCAGTTGATCTCATCAGTGAGGAAGAGGCTTAGCTTCACGGAACGTACCGGGGCGGTCCCTCAGTTGTTTGTAATAGGTCTCCGCATTGTCGGCAAAGGTGGCTTTGTATTTCGGATACTGGCGGAAGTCTTTATACTGCCGAAGCGCCAGTCCTCTCTTGACCTGTTCAATGGAAAGGCCGTTGCCGTACATCCGCTGAACCTGATCACGTAGATCAGCCAGGTAGTTGCGAAAGCGCTGCAGCTCGGTCTTGGTGGCTAGTTCAAAGTGTCCGGGAACAATGTGTTCTACGGGCAAAGCGAGAATCTGGTCGAGTGCCTTGATCCAGTTTTCCATGTCACCGTCGTCCATCGCGGGGCAGGAGTTGGTCAGGAAGAGATCGCCGGTGGCGATAGCGTGCTGGTCAGGGAAATAGACAACGGCGTCGCCGCGCGTGTGCGCCGAGCCTGGATGGTAGATTTGCACTTCATGCCCGCCGACGTAGAGCGTTGGGCCGCGCGTAAACCGGAAAGTCTCATTCAGTCCATATTCTGCGGGCGGCTTCTGCCCCGTTTCTTCCGCTTGCGCGGCTTGCATGTGCAGCGTGGCCAACCGTGTTTCAAGCGTGGAGATCACGATTGCGTTCGGCCCCACCACGGTGTTGCCGCCGCGATGGTCAGGGTGATAGTGGGTGTTCACGATCCAGCGCACCGGCGCGGAAGAGATTTTGCGAACCTCATCGAGAAGCCTGCGGCCTTCCTGAGCGTTCAGTCCGGTATCCACCACCAGGATGCCCTGGTCGCTGACCAGAAAGGTGGAGTTGGCGCTGGAGTCGTTGTCGGAGATGTAAGCGTAGAGGTCCGGGCCGATTTTGTGGACGGAAGCCGAAGCGGTAACAGAGAAACAAAGAACCACCACGGCGCTTACCAAGAAGATGATCTTTGCCCTTCGATCAAGAGAAAACGCAAGGTCCCTCCGTCCTACTCGTGCGCTGGTGACAGCGCGCGCTCGCTTAACGGCCGTCGGGATGACGAAATGTTGGAGCATGGAGTTTATTTTGCCTTAGCGCAAGAACCTAGACAACATTTACCGGTACGCGACGATGAACATCCTCTTGTAAGGGAACAGCACTTTGCCCTGGTCGTTGGCGACGTAGGCCTGCTCGATTCTCTGCAGACAATCGGCTTCGAATTGAAGCCGCTCGGCTTCGCCCGAAAGGCGTTCCAGATAGAAACGCATTCCCGTGCTGCGAATCCAGTCGAGCACGGCACGCGGCCCGTCCATGATCTGGAGGTACTCGGTCTCCCAGATGTTGAGCAGGCTGGCGGTCTTGCGGAGCGCGTCGTAGTAAAACGCGGGCGTCTCCACGGCGTAATGTTCTTCCTCCTTGCCCAGGATGGCGCTCCAGCGCGGGCTTTCAGCGGTGGCTTTCATGGCCATGTGCACTGGCGAATGGAAATTGTTGGGCATCTGGACGGCCAGCGCGCCGCCGGGCGCGACGTAACTCAGGAGCTTGGGAAAGAGACGGCCGTGATCGGCAACCCAATGAAGCGCGGAGTTGGTGAACACCAGATCGTACGGAGCGGACGCCGTCCAGCTCTCAATGCCGGACTCAATCCACGTCCAATCGGGATTCCTCTTCCGTGCCTGGGCCAGCATTTCCGCGGAGCTGTCCAGTCCCGTCAACTGGGCCTGCGGCCAGCGCTTGTTCAGTTGCGACGTGCTGTTGCCGGGGCCGCAACCCAGGTCCATGATGCGTTTGGGATTGTTGATCTTGATCTGCGCAATCAGGTCCGACGCGGGCCGGGCACGCTGGTCAGAAAATTTGAGGTAGAGTTCGGGGTTCCAGTCGGGCATGGGTGTGCTGCATTCTATCAGCGAAACCGGAGAAAGTTGACCGCAAAGGGCGCGAAGGACGCAAAGGATTGAGGTTCGCTTCTCTTGTGGAATGAATTGATGTTGGGGCGAAGCGAGGGCGTGTCGCCCCTCCGGGACTTTATCGCGAAAAAAACTAACCCAGCGTTTCCGCGCTGGGCTAACTCATACCGCCCCTTCCGGGGCTGGTGCCTTTGTGCCACTCTGTG
>JBGPLR010000030.1:0-13883 GCA_041486545.1 Terriglobia bacterium | reverse complement strand
CTCCTTTCAGCACTGCTACGATCTTGTCGTCTGCCTCGTTGTTGTCGAGCATCCGCAATCCACCAATGGGTACGGCTTCCAGGAGCAGATCTCCATGGGTGATAGGTCGTTCTGAGAAAACGCAAACATCCAGAGGGTCCTGGTCACCCTTGAGGCCCGCTCGTCCGGCACGGCGGGAAGCGAGCGCCGCCACCCGCTCGCCGCAAAAGGTCTGTGGCAACAGTCCATAAAGACTAGGCGAGGCATTGGAGAATCGCTGTGGCCGGTCAACCTTGAGATAGCCGGTGGGCTTATCGATCTCATATTTGACGGTATCGGTGGGCACAATTTCTATGTAGCAGGTCACCACATCAGGCACGTGGTCGCCCAGAGAGACGCCGTGCCATGGGTGCGGCTTGAACAGGACTTTCATTACTTCCAAAAGCGCTTTGCTGCCTCGTTTAGGCATCGGATTCCTCCTTATTTAGCTGATGCAGCCACCGCGGCGGATCGGCCCGTTCCGCGGGCGAAGTCCATTGCGAGACGTGAAGGAAGGGACAGCTTCCTAACCTGCGGTTCAGACTGGCCTCTAGAATAATAGCGTTAGTGTTGATGTTCAGAGAGCTGTTCTTGCTTCCGTTATCAAAAACGCCGGCACAATGACCTCGTTCGGGATGAAAGAGGTCCTTGAAGCCGTAGGCTTCGCCGCCGTGCGCCAGAGGGTTTGGTCGGGCATTCTCCCGATTGCTTTGCCCATCAAAATGTAATCCGCGCCCGCGCGGAGAGGCTCCGCGGCGGGGCGATCGCTGTTCCGGAAAACAAACTCGCAAAGTTAATTACATTGACGCGGTTGTTTATGTTCGCAAGCCGGATTTGGAGCGAGGCGCTTCGCTGCTCGTGGTGATAGACTTCGATGCCCGTCGCGGCATCCAGAGAGAGATTTGGGCGCACCTTGCCACTGTTCAGGTTCACACGCTCCAGGATTGCAGCGCCATATTGTGACAGCAAGAGGTTTCGGTTCGTATCCCCTATCTCTGCTGGTAGACCACTACCGTATTGTCCGCCAAGCGCGATCCAGACCCGCTTTTGTGCCCGGAAACCAAGGAGCGCGTGCGCCGTGTTCCGCTGGTCCTGTGAAACGCGAAACCTGGATGCATTGGCCAGCCCTCCCACCGCGTCGCTACCGAGGAACAATCCTCCAGTCACTGGTCCATGAGCTACACCCGATTGATTTGCATAGCTCATGTGGCCCGAGAACCGTCCCCACCTCGGGACCTCAAGCCGCACCTCCTCTCCTATGATGCGAGCGCCGGCAAATGCGATCGGAAAACCAACACCGGTGTCCAGCAAAACATCGTCGTCAGAATAGTTATGAAAATCGCGACGGAATATGTTCGCGTTAACTCGTACTTTTGCAAACAACGCTTTCGTGATTCCGAATTCGTAGAAATTGGCGTTGGCCGGCTGAATTGGAAGGCGGACGACAAACGAGTTCAACGCATCCAGCTGCGGAGAGCTGGCAAGCAATAGGTTTTCGATGGATGGGGTTTGAAATACATGATCGTATGATCCGTGGATCAAGAGTTTAAGTGAAGGAACATTGCGGGAAACGGACACCCTAGGGCTCCACGCCGACTTTTTCAGAATCAAAGAGTAGTAGTCAAAACGCATTCCGACGGATAGGTTCCAATTACCTAGATGGATCTGGTCCTGTGCATAGGCCGACGCCTCGACGTCCCAGCGGCGGTCTGAAAAATGGAAACGCGGTTGGGTGTCCGGATCGAATTGCGACGGATCAGTAATTCTGTACTGGAGCCTCTCACGCACCGGGTTAAAGAGTCCGTCTACGCCCACTTTCCAGTCGTGCGGGCCGCGATGTCCGGCCAGGTCGCCGCGCACATAGCCTTCACGATAGCTGCGATCCTGCTCGACGATAACTGGGGTTGCCAGCGAGTTGGAGGAGAGAACTGCGGACTCATCCCTCACGCTGCCGGATATGCTCAGGAAAAGATCCGAAGAGATTTCGCGCTGGAAGGAAAGCCGGCCACTCGTCTCGGTGTTTTGGATGTCCTGTCGCTGGCCAGAAGTCTGCTGGACCAGATAGTTGGGTACAAGAAAGCGGGTATCCGCGTGAGTAAAGGAGAACTGCAAACGGGCGCTGTGGGTTAAATCTCGTTCATAGGAAGAGTCAAACCGGTGTGAACGCCCTCGGTTCGTGAAATTGGCGAGCACCGGCGGATCCAGATAGCGATCGCTACCAAACCCATCCGCACCGAACGTGAACCTGTTAGCTGTTCCACTGTAGGAGATCGATGATGAGACTCCCGCTGTTGCAAAGGCGCCCCCATTCACATTCAATTGTCCGTGCAGCCCGGAACGTTGCTCCTTTTCTGTGCTTACCTCAACAATGCCGCCAAGTTTCCTTCCATACTCAGCGGGATAGCCGGCAGTCAGCACGCGTAACGACTCGACGCCATCGGCGTTAAATGCAGGTGCGAATGCTGGTGAATGATTCTGGGTGAACGGCTGCCCGTCGACCACATACAGAACATCGTATTCAGAGCCGCGCGGATGCAAGGTTCCATTCGCTTCGTAGACCCATCCCGGGAGACCGGCGATGAGGTCTGAGATTACCCTGCCTGGTTGCGTGGAAAGAGTTTCGGATATTTCCGGCTTACGAATCGAAAACTGCGTCCCGGCCTGATGGGGGTCAACCAGCGTGAGCGAGTCATTGACTTCAACGTTGGTTACGACCACCGCCAGGTCTAAACGCACTGAAATGCGTGTCGGCTCTTCCGAGCGGATGTCAACCAGATTTGTCCACGGGACAAACCCTTTGGCATCGATACTCAGCCGGTAAATGCCAAACGGAAGGCCCGTAGCAAGATATTTGCCGTCGGGTTCAAATGAAAGATATCGGCGAACACGGTTGCCGCGCCCCACCAACTCAGCTCTGGCGGCCACGGCTGCGCCTTGCGAATCCTGCACCTCAATGCGGAGTTCACCCTGCGGGCTCTGCGCATAGGCGAGCGCGCCAGCGGCCAGGATGCCCGCCAGGATGAGCACACTACTTCTCGGTTTTCTCAGAACGATCATTGGCCTCGTTGCTCGCCTATGAAACGAAGAGGCAAGGCAGCGCCACAGGTGAAACCCTTTGGCGGCCGGTTAGGACTGACTGGCTACTGCGTCGGAATCGGCTCCCACCAGTGGGTAAACGTCGGTTCCGCAGGTGTGCGAAAGGTTCTGAAGTACGCGTCGAGGTTTGAAACATCTCTATCTGTCAGATTGCGAAACCTCGGCATACCACCCGGCAGCCCTTGGACTGCTTCCTCAACCTTGGGGTCCTGCCCGCCTCTGAGGTTGGGCCCCATACCGCCACCACCGCGTCCGCCGTGGCAGCCGTAACAGTTATTTTTCAGAAAAACCCGCCGGCCTTCTCCGGCGGGGTTCAGTGGGCCTGAGGGTTCGTCCGTGGTCGCCCCCGATCTTAACGCCGCCATCAATCCGAAGGCAGCCAAAGCGCAACTGATGATTGTCTTGATTCGCATGTATTATCTCCTGTCTTTCAAATCACTCACTGTGTTCAAGGGTTTGTCTTGTTGGCCGTCCTGAAGTGCTGCTGAGGGCGAGTTGGACGCCGTGGCGATCAGCGGAACGCGATATTTTTCAAGGACCTTCCTGACCTCATGCTGCCGCCGGTCCAGAGCTGTTTCCAACTCGGTTTTCAACGCATTGTCTCCCTTCCTTACGCCCATCGATATATCGAAGGCGAACGGAACTGAAGTGATTTGCGAGGTACTGCTGACCGGCACCACCTCCAACTTGACAGGCTCCCGGTTGGCAAAGTAGCCGCCGAATGGTCCCCAGACAATGGCTACGTCGATATCGCCCGCCGCGACGGCGTCAATGATTTTCGCTTTAGGACTGTCCGCAGTGTCCAGAATGGTAAAGCCCACAATCCGGTCCTTGATCCCCCGGTCAGTGAGCGCAATGGTGACCGGCGAGGTGCCTGCCTCACCGAAGCCGTGGATACCGATCCTGACCGTGCGCAGCACCGGATCGTCAAACGATGTGAGTTTCAGCTTGTTCTTTGCGTACACAAATACATACGTTGATCTGTAATACGGCCGAGTGGTAAGAACACGGTCATAACTTGTGGGAACGGTCATGACGACGTCGCACTTGCCCGCGTCCAGCGTCTTGCGGATGAATGAGCCCCGCTGGGAAAGCCACGTATATTGCACTGACGCTTTCAATTCCCTGGCGATGATCTGGACGATCTTGTTTTCAAATCCTTCCAGGCGATCATTCGAGAACGGCAGGTTGTCAGGGTCGGCGCACACACGCAATTCGCGAATGGGACCTGACGCCCAGGTTGAGACGGACGACAGAACCACGAAAACAATTGCCAAGCTGATTGCGCGCGACATGTTTCTGGATGAGCGCGTCATATTCTTCCTCCCTCTGAGAATCGTCTAGCGCACGTGACCCCGGCTCCCGGCTTAAGGAAGTTTGAACACATGGACGGAGCCTCCTTTGGGAGTGACCGATGGAAGATCCAACATAACGTTCACGAACCCTAAAGCACCGTAGGGATCATCTGGCGCGAGATCACCGGCAACAATGGCGCCCATCGCTCCTCCGACACCGGAGTAAACAGCAACCCGTTGCCTGCCATCAGCACCGGTGAAAGTCATGGGACTGCCGATGATGCCTGACGGCAATTGAGTCTGGAACAGGACTTGGCCAGTAGTCGCATTCACCGCTCTGAACCAGCGATCCATGGTTCCATAGAACACCACGTTGCCTGCGGTAGCGAGCACTCCGCCATATACAGGGAACCTTTCCGGGATCGACCAGACCGGCTTTCCAAGGACTGCATCCCAGGCAATGAGCGCTCCACGGCTGCCACCGGGGCCCGCCTTCATGAGGGGCATGTCTCCGATGAAAGGAGTCCCCTGAATGAAATTGACCATCAGCGGTTGCTGGTCGACGCATACGTTGATCGAAGGGATATAAAACAGGCTGGTGACCGGCGAGAAGGCCGCGGGTTCCATGTCTTTTCCGCCGCTGGGAGCTGGACAAATATCCGGGGTAATTTGACCGGTATGAGGGACCTTGTTGGCGTTTACGACCGGAGCGCCAGTGGTAAGGTCAATGTGGTCCGCCCAGTTCTCAAACACAAACGCGTTGGCGACCAGGACTTGTCCAGTGGCGCGATCAAGAGTGTAAGCGAATCCATTCTTGTTGAAATGCACGATGAGTTTGCGCGCGACGCCGTTAACCGGGAGGTCGACGACGATGTTCTCGTTGACCGTGTCATAGTCCCAGGCGTCATGCGGGGTCATCTGGTAGGCCCAGATCGCTTCCCCTGTGTCAGGATCTCGCGCAAAGATTGTGGAGCCCCATTTGTTGTCGCCGGGCCGGATGTCAGGATTCCATGTTCCGGGATTAGCTGTGCCCTGATAGAGCAGGTTGAGTTCGGGATCATAGGTCATCCAGGCCCAGACAGTTGCGCCTCCGTGCCGCCAAAGATCGCCTGGCCAGGTTGTTGTGCCCAGGTTCGTTCCTTTGTCTTTCGCATAAAACGGGCTGAATCTTGCGCCAATCTTTACATCGGTATCGGGACCGGTGCTCCAGGCGCGCCACACTTCAGCTCCCGTGTTGAGATTGAGAGCTGCAACGAAGCCACGCACACCAAGTTCAGCGCCGCTGTTGCCAACAATCACCTTGTCGTGAATAACAATAGGCGCCATGGTCATGGTCTGCCCCGTATGCGGGTCGCCCATCACGGTCCGCCACACTAGACGTCCGGTATTTGCATTCACGGCGACAGTCCTATTGTCGAGAGTGTTGTAGATCACCATTCCATTGGCGAAGACAGCGCCCTTGTTGACGATGTCACAGCAGGCCTGGCCTACGGCAAACTCATTGGGGTTCGGGCTGAAAACCCACTTGACGCTGCCCCCTTTGGCCAGGTCCAGAGCAAAAAGCTGGTTGGGGAACGGGCCTACCACGTACATGATGTTGTTCACCACAAGCGGCGCGCCCTCATGTCCAGCTTGCACGCCTGTAACGAAGTGGAACTCTTCTTTCAGTTGGCCCACGTTCACGGTGTTTACTTCCGCCAACGAACTGAACCGCGTACCTTGTACGGTGCCCGCCGGTGTTGTCCACTCGGCGCCGGCCGCAACCTGGGCTGTGGCCCCGCGGGAGGCGAGCATCACTCCGAGTAACACGGTCAACAACAAGAAATACGCGCAAGCGCCTTTCTCTACGGCGCACGCGCAACTCAATTGTGGCGCCTCGCGCTTGACGATGGCGGCGCGGGCGGGAAACGTGTCGATCGACAACAGGATAGCTTTCATATTTGTATCAACCTTCCTTTCTGGAAATGGCGGCGTGATCGCTACAGCAATCGACCATCCGCGCATGGAGAGGTCACGCTAAGAAAGTCCGGGTGGCGGACTGCCTGGCCGCTGAGTTCGGGAAACAGGCCTGATTCGTGATTGTCCACGATATCTGAAACCTGACGCCATACCTTACTCGGCAACATGAAGCGTACGATGACAACGAGACTCCATTTGGATGTCGGGAATCTTGCCTTCTATAGGAAACAAATATGGGAAATTAATTTAAAAAAATAATATTGATGCATCGTGGTTGCCCGCGATACGCGACAGCCTGACGCCATGCTTTACTCAGCAACGTGAAGCGTGCGATGACAACGGGACTCCATTGGATGTCGGGAATGTTGGCTAGTATAGGAAATGAATATGGGAAATTATTTAGGAAAATAATATTGACGAAGTAATAAATAGTCGGCTACTCTTGAAATCGTTGTCCTGGCGATATGTGTCTGTAGACATTTCTCATGAATGAGATTGGCTCCTTTGGGACCCATGAATTGCAGACGGACTTGGTTCTCGGCACGTGACTCCCGCCTACGTTGGTAAATCTCATGTTGGAAAATCGGGGGTAGTACGATGGAAGTGCATCAGCTCAGATATTTCTGCGCGATCGCGCGAACAGGTACGTTCACATGTGCTGCAGCCGCAGAGCACGTGGCTCAGCCGTCTTTGTCCCAGCAGATCTTGAAATTGGAAGATGAACTCGGCGGAAAGCTCTTTTTCCGGCTGCCGAGAGTGGCGCGACTCACACCTCTGGGAGAATTCTTCTTGCCTCGGGCCCATGCGATTCTGCAAGCGATTCGAGACGCTCAGACTGACATTCAAAATACCGGACACTTGAGAGCAGTCTCGAAGTGAACAGAAGGGCTCAAGCCGGCACAGCGAGCGACGCCAACGCCAAGGCAATTGAGCGTGCGACGTCGTTTGGCTTGTGGCCATAGTCGGATGAGCCAGCCCGGTTAAAGCTGCAACAGCCCGCCTTGCGGCATCTCCAGAACCTTAACCGCCGATTGTACAATTCTGATCATCCATCATTCGTATCCCTATGACCGATGCGGTTCGTATCTGCGAACCGGAAGTTGATTCCGCAACTCAAGGGACTGCGCCCGCAAGCCTTCTCGCACGAAACCCATATTCCACGATGAGGCTTGAGATTGCGCAAATCGTGCCCGCCATCGTCAGGACCAAAGAAACACTGGCGATAGTGGCGGCGAATCCCACGATTATGGCTCCCAATGGCATCAGTCCCATGAAAGCCATGGAGAACAACGCCATGATTCGCCCGCGAACGCATGGGGGGGCGCTTTCCTGAAGAAGTATGTTGCTAGCCGCATTTTGAAATGTAATGCAAAATCCCAGCACGATCAGAAGCATTTCTACCAACCAGACATGAGAGGACCAAGATACCATCGCCAGCGCGATACCTGCTCCGACCGGCATCGCCGGGAGAAGGCTCAATCGGGCCTTGGAAGATCGAAGCAGCAAAAACAGAGAAGCAGTGAGAGCGCCCAGGCCGGGGCCGCCCATGAGTAGTCCCAGGACCCTGGCCCCACGATGCAGATTCTGCTTGACCAGAACTGGAATAAAGGTCGAGTGCTGCGCGCCCATAAGGCTGACAATTGAAAGCAGCAAAAGGACGCGCCCTAAATCCGGGTGCTCTCGAACGTAATGAAATCCAGCTAGCATCCCGCTGCTCTGAAGCTTCGCTTGCGAGTTTGGATGCGAGTCCCTGGCAATCGCCATGAGCGCAAGAGCAACGGCAAGAAAGCTGAAGGCATTCAGCAAAATGCACCAACCCTCGTTCACCCTGGAGATCAGGATCCCTGCAATCAAAGCTCCGGCCATCCTGGCAAAATGAAAGCTCAACGAGTTCATGACGATTGCGTCTCGAACCTGTACCGTTCCGACCAAATCGTTGAGAAAACTCTGGCGGGCCGGCAGATCCAGCGCATAAACGATTGCACCGGCGGTCACCAAAGCAAGCAGCCGGAACATGGTTGCGTCATTGCGCAGCACCAAGATTGCCAAAGTCAAAGTTATGATCAAAGACGCGGACTGCGTAAATATCAGCAGCGTGCATCGGTCAAAGCGGTCCGCCAGGACTCCCGCCCATGGCGCTAGTAACAACACAGGAAACTGGCTAAGGAAGGCAAGAGTAGCAACAAGATACGCGGAACCGCTGAGCCGGTAAACAAGCCACCCCAGAGCAGTCAACTGCATCCAGGTCCCGATCGCGGACACGGTTTGCACGACAAAGAACAAGCGGAAGTTGCGATTACGAAAAACCTGGAATGTCGTGACTGCCGGAAAGCGCATCAGAGTACCTGGTGTTGTCAGCTTGAAAGAACTAAGGAGATCGGCAAACCAGCACACATTCTATCTCCATCTACTGCGATAAGTTGTGCTGCACGCACGGGTTGAATGGTCTTTCAGGCAGGAACTACGGTGTTCATAGGAAAAAAGTATTGGAACAGCTCAAAGGACCAGTGCCATAGTGTAGGTCAATTCTAGCGGAGGTAACAGCGATGATTTGGACGAAGCCGACGTTTCAAGAAATCAAACTCAATTGCGAAATCAATTCCTACGGGTCTGCTGAGCTTTAATCGCCGGCATGCACGTTAAGATACTGGGATCTGCTGCCGGAGGCGGGTTTCCACAGTGGAATTGTGCCTGCCGGAATTGCTCCTCAGTACGCTTGGGGAGTTTTCCAGGAAAAGCTCGCAGCCAGACGCAGATCGCTGTAAGCGGAAACGGCCGATCGTGGTTTCTTTTGGGAGCCAGCCCGGATCTTCGTTCGCAAATCGAGGTCTCTCCTGAACTGCATCCGAGGGATGGGGTGCGGAAGTCGCCGATAGCGGGCATTGTGGTGTCCAGCGGTGATCTCGATCATGTGCTGGGATTGCTGCTGCTGCGCGAGCTGCAGCCGCTCCGGATTTACGCGCCCCCTTCCATTCGGCGTATTCTTCGTGAGGACAATGACATGTTCGCAATGCTCAACCGGGTTTCTGACCAGGCACTGTGGACTGACATTGTTCCGGCGGCACCGTTTTCACTGGTGTGCGCTGACGGAAACGGCTGCGGTCTAAAATGCGAAACGCTTCCGTTGTCGTCCCACTATCCTGCTTACGTTGCAGACGATCGGGCCGCGCAATTGGCCCCTGGCGAAGCACTCCAGGGAACCATTATTGAAGACGGGTCGGGGAAGCGGCTGGCCTTTATGCCTGCCGTATCTCATGTGGGCGATGATCTCCTAGAGCAGCTCGAGTCCATCGACCTGTTGTTTTTCGACGGCACTTTCTGGAGCGACGACGAATTGATCAGGATACAGGGCCGTGGACAGACGGCGCGCGAAATGGGACACATTCCTGTATCTTCTGCGCAAGGCAGCTTGCGCCGGCTGGCGGAATTGCGGCGGCCGCGAAAAGTGTTTCTTCACATCAACAACACCAATCCCATGCTCGACGAATCCAGCGATCAGTATCGCCAGATTCAAACAGCCGGCTGGGAGTTAGCGGAAGACGGATGGAACATTCAGCTATAGAGAAGGGCCTTGTTAACGAATTACTTTCTGTTGATGAGCTCAAGGCGCGCATGCAGAAAGTAGGCGAGCAGCATTATCATCATCGCCACCCCTTCCACGTCATGATGCACGAAGGACGGTTGAGTCGCGGCCAATTGCAGGCGTGGGCGTTGAATCGGTACTACTATCAGAGCAAGATTCCCATCAAGGATGCGATCATTCTGTCGCGCAGCGATGATGTCAGTTTTCGCCTTGCATGGCGCAAACGCATGGTCGATCACGATGGCGATGCCGCCAGCACCGGCGGAATTGACCGGTGGCTGAAACTGGCCGAGGCTACCGGACTGGATCCCGCCCAGGTGATAAAAGAGGATGCGGTGCTACCCGCGACACGGTATGCGGTCAATGAATACCTGCGCCTGGTGGAAAAACATACTTTGCTGGAAGCTGTGGCTTCATCTTTGACCGAAATGTTCTCCCGGGACCTGATCGCCTTGCGGATCGAGCGCCTGCGAAAACATTATCCATGGCTCTCAGGCGGTCTGGATTATTTCCATGCCCGCCTCTCCCAGGCACCGGAGGACGCACGATTCGCATTCGAGTACGTGTACGAGCACGCGCAAACCCGTCTCCTGCAGGAAAGTGCGATTCGTGCTCTGCGCGATAAATGCGACATAATTATGGGCCCAACTGGACGCGCTCTACTTTGCCTACGTGCAGCCTGGCTGGCCTCCCAGGGGCGTCTTTTCCGTACAGGAGTCTGCTCATGGCCCAGCCGATTGATGCAAACCAGCCTCGGCTCGCGCCTGGATGCCGCTTACATATTAATAATGATGACGCAGTCGTGCTCTTCCCGGAGGGCGCCCTCCGCCTGGAAGGACCAAGCCGGCAAATCCTGGAACACTGTGATGGGCAGCGCACCTTTCAGGAAATCGTGGGAGCACTGCAGGCGCTCTACATGGGTGCGGGTCAGACACAAATCCGGGAAGACGTCGCCAGTTTTCTCGAACAATTGAAGCAACAACGAATTGTGGATTACTGATGCTGCCCGCCCCGCTCGCACTCATCGCCGAACTAACGTATCGCTGTCCGCTGCACTGCGTATATTGTTCAAATCCCATTCAGATGAATGGAAGCAAATCAGAGCTTGCAACCGAGGATTGGTTGCGTGTCTTTAAGGACGCCGGCCAGATGGGCCTGCTGCATCTGCACCTGACGGGTGGCGAACCGCTCGGCCGGATGGATCTTACGGAACTGATAGCAGGCGGGCACTCCGCGGGCCTCTATACCAACCTGATTACTTCCGGCGTCGGTCTGTCAGAAGTCCGGCTCAAAGCGCTCATGCAAGCCGGACTGGACCATATTCAGCTTAGTTTTCAGGATTCAGACGATAGTCGTGCCCGTCGGGTATCGGGAGTGCCTGTCCATGCGCACAAGGTGAAGCTGTCCCGCATCATCCGAAAACACCCAATCGCCCTCACCATCAATCTGGTCGTGCATCGTCAGAATCTGGACCACTTGGAAGAAATGATCGCTTTTGTAGAAGAACTTGCACCAGACCGTATGGAAATTGCTCATGCACAATACTATGGTTGGGCCCTAAACAATCGCTCGGCGCTCCTGCCCACCCGAGAGCAGCTGGACAACTCCCTTGCAATCATCGGAGCGGCGCGGAAACGCTTGCAAGGCCGGATTCGCGTTGATTACGTCATACCTGACTACTACGCTCGTTTTCCCAAGGCCTGTATGGGGGGATGGGGACGCAGTCTTGTGCTCCTTGATCCTTCCGGCAAGGCCCTTCCTTGTCACGCCGCCGGAGTCATTCCCGGATTGCAATTCGACAACGTCCGCGATCACTCGCTGGATTGGATCTGGCGGGAATCTCCCGCATTCCAGCAATTTCGCGGCGAGACATGGATGCCTGACCCCTGTCGCGGTTGTGAACGAAGAACGCAGGACTTCGGAGGCTGCCGGTGTCAAGCGTTTCTGCTGACTGGAAATGCCGCTGCAACCGACCCAGTCTGCTCGCTGGCGCCGGGACGAAAGCTAGTTGATGCAATTCTGTTGCATCAGAATGCGCCTGGTCCACCCCTTTCGAACACATTTGATGCTTCTTTGCGAATACGGGAGCAGCCAACCGAGGACCTTTGGTCCTACCGGGTCAATCCAAAATGAAAGTTGATGTCATGAGCGCGGATCAGGCGCACTGCGGCGATGGCAGGCGAGGGCCCGAAAGGCTTGTGGAGGTTCAAGTCCCCCGCCCGCAAGGCTGAAGAAACGCCAGTGGGCACTTAGGCTTCGGGCTGGTCTGGAGATGGCGAAAGCCGGCGTTTCATCCCGAAGTTCCACTTCCATATCTGGTACAGGGGCGGGTAAACCACCAGTTCCAGCAGGAAGGAGGTAAGGATCCCGCCGATCATGGGCGCCGCTATCCGCTTCATGACGTCCGATCCTGTGCCTGTCGCCCACATGATAGGAATCAGGCCCAGGAAGGCCGCGGCCACGGTCATGAATTTGGGCCGCAGTCGTTTGACTGCACCCTGGAGAATGGCCTCCTGCAAGTCGGCCAGATTTCGCAGGCGGCCTTCGCGCTTTGCCTGTTCGTATGCCAGGTCGAGGTAGAGCAGCATGAAAACGCCGGTCTCCGCATCCACGCCCAGCAGCGCGATTAGGCCCACCCACACGGCGATGCTCATGTTGTAGCCGAGAAGGTACAGGAACCAAATGGCGCCAATGGCGGAGAAGGGAACCGCCAGCACGACAATGAAGGTCTTGGTCAGCGAACGCGTATTCATGTACAGCAGCAGAAAGATCAGCAGCAGGGTGAGCGGCACCACCAGTTTGAGTCTTTCCCTGACGCGTTGCATGGCCTCATGCTGGCCGCTCCAGGAAATGGCGTAGCCGGCCGACAGCTTCAATTTCCCACGCACCAACTGATTGGCTTCCTCAACGTAGCCGCTGGGATCTCGTCCTGCGATGTCGACGTAGACGTAACCGGTCAGCAAACCGTTTTCGTTGCGCACCATGGAGGGCCCGCTCGCGGCGCTGATTCTGGCCAGTTGCGCCAGGGGAACCTGCCTCTGCCCTCCCGGAGAGGACACCAGCACGCGGCCCAGCGCGCTGACGTCGCCGCGAAAATCGCGCATATAGCGCACGTTGACCGGATATCGTTCCCGGCCCTGAACCGCCGTGGTGACGTTTTCACCCCCGATGGCGTTCTGGACTACTTTCTGCACGTCGTCAACGCTCATTCCGTAGCGGGCCAGTTCGTCGCGGTCCCAGTCAAAGTCCAGGAAGTAGCCACCGCCGGCGCGTTCCGCGAAAACACTGCGTGTCCCCTTGATCGGGCCCAGCAAAGATTCCACCTGGATACCGATCTTTTCGATTTGGGAGACATCGGCGCCCGAGATCTTGAGCCCAACAGGAGTGCGCATTCCGGTGGTCAGCATGTCGGTCCGACCCTTCACCGGCATCGTCCATGCGTTGGCTACACCGGGAACCTTCAGCGCTTCGTTCATCTGGCTGATGAGTTCGTCCTGTGAAATGTGGTCAGGTGTGATGTGCCGCAAGATGCGCCGCGTCCACTGTGGCGACCACGACGAATACCAGGTATCCACCTGTCGCCATTGCTCCTGCGGCTTCAGGATGATCGTTGTCTCCAGCATTGAGAGCGGAGCCGGATCTGTTGAAGTCTCCGCCCGGCCCGCCTTGCCGAGCACGCGATCCACTTCGGGGAACTGCTTGATAATACGGTCGGTAACCTGCAGCAGCTTTTGCGCCTCGGTAAGGGAGATGCCGGGCGCGGTAGAAGGCATATAGAGGATAGAGCCTTCGTCCAGGGGCGGCATGAACTCCGAACCCAGCCTATAAAAAACAGGCACAGTAATGGCCACTAGCGCCAGAGCTGCTGCGATCACGGCCCAGTTCCAGCGCAAGGCCCACGCTGCCACGGGCTGATACAGACGAATCAAGGG
>JBGPLR010000029.1:0-13977 GCA_041486545.1 Terriglobia bacterium | reverse complement strand
GGTCTTCATGAGCAACTCGGCGCCAATCAGGCTGCCCACCACGGTGCTCACCATCAACGGCGCCATGCGTCTGGCCAGCTCCCAGCCCACAGCCTTGCGATACGCCCCGGTGGATGCAATCGTCCCCGGCCACAGCGCCGTGGTGTTGGTGGCGTTGGCGATAGTGGACGTTACCCCGGTGAACATCAGCGCCGGAAACGAGAGAAAGCTGCCTCCGCCGGCCACGGAGTTCAGCGCGCCCGCGATTAATGCCACCGAAAATAGAAGTACAACGTGAGATGCAGTCACAGGATGAGTCAGTTTAGCTCGTCTTGCGATACCTGGGCTTCAGCGAAGCCGTTCATGGCAGCAATTCGTGCCCGGCTCCCTGCAGCAACTCCAGCGCCAGGGCCTTCTTTGCGTCGGGAACCAGAACAAAGTCTGTATTAAAGGTTGAGACGGCGAAGATCGGCACGCCCGCTGCCGACAAAGGTTCCAGGAAATCCCGCAGAATTCCCACGGAATCCAGCGGGAATGGACCCGCAAGCTGGAAGCACGCAAATCCCTTCTCGGCCTTCACGCCTGCAGGCGCCGCGGACTCCTCGCACACGATGGAAAGCTCTTCCGGCGTGGCAGTGACCGAAGCAAAGGCTCCAGCCGTCGCCCACGCGGGCACGGGCGAGCCGGCGGGAAGCTGGCAGACGGCGAACCGGCCCGGAATGATTTTGAATTTCATGAGATGTCTATTTTCAGCGGCTGAAGGCAAGCTTCATGGACGCAATCGCCAGAATCAAAGCCAGCGTAACCGCGTTGGCCGCGATGATGGGAGGATCGCGCAGGATCAAGCCATACACCAGCCAGGAGCTGATGCCTCCGCCAAACAGCACCAGCATGCCCCAGGACAAATCATCGCAACGCCGGGTCCGCCAGGTCTTTACCACCTGCGGGACAAAAGAAACGGTGGTCAGCGTTCCGGCGAAGAACCCGAGCGCAGTGATCATTCGCATGTCGTTACCTTGAACACGCTACCGCTTCTCCACGCCCATCCATTTTTCGATATGCGTGGGCGGCTCCCACGCGCTCAACTTCTCCAGCATTTCTTCCGCGGTGGTGGCCAGCAGCACCAGCCCGCGATTTTCCGTGCGCACAAAGTCCTCGCGCACGGCGTGGTCCAGAAATTCCAGAAGGCCGTCCCAGAAATTCTCCACGTTGAGCAGGCCGCAAGGCTTCTGCTGGATTCCCAACTGCGACCAGGTGACGACTTCGCAAAACTCTTCCAGCGTTCCATAGCCGCCGGGCAGAGCGATGTACGCGTCTGACAGGTCGGCCATCAGGGCTTTGCGCTGGTGCATGGTGTCCACCACGCGCAGCTCGGTCACGCCGCGATGGCCCACTTCGCGCTGCAGCAGCGAATCGGGAATCACGCCGATGACTTTGCCGCCTTTGGCCATGACCGCGTCGGCGATGACCCGCATCAGGCCGATGCTGCCTCCGCCATAAACCAGGTCCAGGCCGCGCTCCGCCATCAGGTGGCCCAGCCGCACCGCAGCCTGCTCGTACCCCGGACGCGCTCCCTTGGCCGAGCCGCAAAACACGCAGATTCTTTTCATCGCGTACACAAGAAATTCAATGTACTACAAATTGCTTCTACCCCGGTCCGTAGCCACCAAAAACACAAAAGCGAGGAGCCCGCAACAACTCCTCGCTTACTGCAGTCTTCCGTTTGAAGCACTCTCGCTGACTTCGCCACACACTCAACGTAGAGACGTAGCACCGCTACGTCTCCCTTTTCGGCGGCGCACGACTTCGCGGTTCATCGCATACGCCGCACCATTTCCGCTATCATGCGCGCTTACTTCATCGCAAAATATTTATCCACGTCAGCGTCCACGGTGGGCAGCTTGCTGGCTTGGTCGCGCAGGCCTTCAAACAAAATGGTGCTCAGGTAGCGCTCGCCAAATCCGGGGACAATCACCACAATCAGCTTGCCGGCGTTTTCCGGACGCGCCGCCTGCTTCAGCGCCTGGGCCACGGCGGCTCCGCCGGAAATGCCGATGAAGATGCCTTCTTCTTTCGCCATGCGGCGCGCGGTTTCCAGCGATTCGTCCAGCGTGGCGGTCATGACTTCGTCAATCAGGTCAGTCCGCAGAATCTGCGGGACAAATCCTCCGCCAATGCCTTGTATCTTGTGCGGGCCGGGCTTGCCGCCGGAGAGCACCGGAGAATCCGCCGGCTCCACCGCCACCACCTTAAAGCTGGGTTTTTTCGGCTTGATGTATTCGGCCACGCCGGTCAGCGTGCCGCCCGTGCCCACGCCGGAGATCAGGATGTCGGCTTTGCCGTCCGTATCGTTCCAGATTTCCGGGCCCGTGGTTTCGCGATGGATCTTCACATTCGCTGGATTGGCAAACTGCTGCAGGATGATCCCGTTCGGCGTCGACGTCAGCAGCTCATTGGCCTTGGAGATGGCGCCCTTCATGCCCTTGGGTCCGGGCGTAAGGATCAGCTCGGCGCCAAACGCCAGCAGCACCACGCGGCGCTCCATGCTCATGGTTTCCGGCATTACCAGGATCAGGCGATAGCCCTTGGCGGCCGCGGCAAATGCCAGACCAATGCCGGTGTTGCCGCTGGTGGGCTCAATCAGCACGGTCTTGCCGGGAGAAATCCTGCCGGCCTTCTCAGCTTCTTCCAGCATGCTCACGCCAATGCGGTCTTTCACGCTGGCGTTGGGATTGAAGAACTCCAGCTTGGCCAGGACGGTGGCTCCCATGCCGGCCGTCAGTTTGTTCAGGCGCACCAGCGGCGTGCGACCGATGGTCTTGGTTATGTCCGAATAGATGTTCATCTCTCCACCTTCCTTGTTTGGTCTTCCTTCCAGCAACCGCCAGTTTCCAGCAACCGCCAGCGACCTTGAATGCCAACAGTCTTTTTTCGAGCAGGCCTTAGCTCGGCCGGCTCTCGGCGATCTACAGACTCTACAAAGTCAGGCGTCCCGCGAGAGATATATAAGATTACGCTCCAAAGGGAAAAGAGGCAAAATCATCGCCTCCGATTTTCAATTCCCCAATTTTGGCATTTTCGGCGATTTTGGCAATCTTTTGGCTGCCCCTCCCCTCCCCGTTCATCCCCGGAAAATAAGAACTTAGCTCATGTCATCCCCGGCGATCCCGGCAGATTTCCGAGCACCCGATGATCCGATGACCAGATCACCAGATCACCCGATCTCTTCGCGCCCCCGCCCCTACCCCCTGTTTCACCCAATTACACCCAAGCTCACCCAATGTCACCCAAGGATCGGCTGAGGGTTACAAGTGGTTTCCAACCAAAGACCATTTCGGTTTTCAAATATCTTGCGCACCCTGGCGCAACCAGATTTTAGCGTATCTTTGGATAGGAACAAAGCACGAAGTAGTACATCTTGACAAGGCAGCTTTGTGGAGGTGTTCGGTTTCGGACGTTTTGGTCTGGCGATGAAAACCAGGTGAGCCTGAGGTGGGGGATTAGGACTTTAGCCCGCGAACTTGATCCAAACCTTTACTTCGACCGTGTCTTCCTTATGCTCCCCGAGTTCGACACGTACGTTGTCTTTTTTTAAATTCTCCACCGCAAGAGGCAGGAATAGCTGAAGGTCAGCATCGTGCTTTTTCTTCGACCTACTTGTCGCAGCCTGAGCCGTTAGGTCACCGTATTTAACGACGACATCGTATTTTTGAGCGCGTTCTATCAAGTCCAGCTTTGGTACGCTCTTTCCCTTCATCGCTTTGTGAAGGCCCGCCCTTGTCAAATTAAGGGAGTCTCCAAAAGCCTTCACTGACAGCTTCTTTTGCCTCTTAACCAGCTTTTCAAAGACCTCAAGTAGCTGATCCCCAAAAGCCTTTGCAAATGCACGATCTTTTGCCGAACGCCTGCTCATGAATTGTGGAAAAGAAGCCTAATTTATTGGTTTTTCGCTAGTATGTCAACTATAGTTTATGTAAACTATAGTTGACCAATTTGAGTACCGCAGTTGACATATGCTCCAGCAGACTTTCATTCACATTCCGGGGGTCGGAAAGCAGACGGAGCTGGGCCTCTGGGAGCACGGCATTCGGTCGTGGGATGACGCTGATCGCTTTGAAAAGCGCTTCGGTTTTGCCGGCGTAAAGCTCCAGCAGAAGCTTGACGAGTACATTCCTCAGTCGCGCGAGGCTATTCGCCGCAAAGACGCTTCGTTTTTCCAGCGGCTTTCAACGCTTGGTGAGGCCTGGCGCATTTTCCCTGAGTTTGCTGATCAGTGTGTCTATCTCGACATTGAAACCACGGGCTTGTCATCTGTCTTTGACAGCGTGACCATGGTCGGGCTGTATGACGGCCGCAAATACAAAGTCTTCATTGAGGGCCACAATCTCCCAGATTTTCAGGAAGAGCTGAAAAAATACTCCGTCGTTATCACCTTCAACGGGTCGGGGTTTGACCTGCGCTTCCTGCGCTTCGCATTTCCTAACCTCACGTTACCTCCAGTGCACATTGATCTTCGTTGGGCAACAAGGCGGCTGGGCATGAAGGGCGGTCTCAAGGAAATTGAGCGAATGATGGGAATCGCTCGCGCAGCGGAAGTCGAAGACATTAGCGGTTTTGACGCGACTGTGCTCTGGTCTCGCTATCAGCGGGGCGACAGGGCCGCGCTCGATCAGCTTATCCAGTACAACACCGAAGACGTAGTGCATCTCAAGGCGATTATGGAAATGACATATGATCGCCTCGCCAAACAGACGTCATCCGCGCTGAGAGACCCTGAGCCACATCTGTTTGCTGGCGTGAACGACATGCCTTCGGCTCCCAAAGTGGTCCGTCGGCGTGTTCTCAAGGGCCTGCCTGAGGGCAGTCTGGTGTCCCACCTGCTTTCCAAGGTGGCCGACAGGGCGAAACCGCGAATCGTCGGGATCGACCTAACCGGGAGCGAGAAGCGTGCTACCGGTTGGGCGCTCATGGACGGGGCAGACGCTTCAACCATGACCCTGACCACAGATCAGGAGTTGCTGCAAGAAACAATCAAGGCCAAGCCAGACCTCGTTTCCATCGATTCACCGCTGTCGCTCCCCGAGGGCTGGAAGACCGGGCAAAAGACCCAGGATGTCCCCATCTACCGCAAGTGCGAGCTCGCATTGAAGCGTATGGGGATCTCCGTCTTCTGGTGCATGCTGCCTACCATGCAAGGTTTGACAACGCGGGGCATGCTTCTGGCCTCTCAGCTTCGTGCTGAGGGGTTGAACGTGATTGAGAGCTACCCGGGTGCAGCCCAGGACATCCTGAATATTCCCCGCAAGGGTACGAGCCTTGAAGAGCTTAAGCAAGGCCTTGGCCGCGCAGGGGTTAAAGGGCCTTTTCTGACGGGAAAAGTGTGCCATGACGAGGTGGACGCCATCACCTCTGCTCTGGTTGGGCTGTTTTACATGGCTGATGAATACATCGCTCTGGGAATGCCCGCTGAGAATTATCTGATAGTCCCCCGCTCACTCAAGTTCAATTATAAAAAGCTGGCAGAAATTCTCGAACAAAGCGGTTTGGATGCACTCTCTGACCCGGTTATCTACTAGAATGCTTCCTCATGGCAGGCACGCCACAGCAAGGTCTGGTCATTGGCATCACCGGCCTGATGGGCTCCGGTAAGACTGCCGCCGCCGAGTACTTGGCCGCAGAACATGGCTTCAGCCACATCCGTTACAGTCATGTCCTTGCTGACTGGTTCAAAGAAGACCCGGAGCGCAAGGCAGAGTTGCAGGTGGTCGGCTGGGATGTGATGTCCAGTGGACAGCAAGCAGAACTCAACAAGAGGCTCATCTCGAAAATCACTTCGGGAAAAGATTGGGTGGTTGAGGGCCTCCGTCATCGCCTCGATTATGACAGCCTCAAGAACGCCTTTGCCTCGAGCTTCCACTTGATCTATATAGACAGCCCTCAGCAGGCGCGCTGGGCCCGTCTGCAAAGGATTGCTCGATTCCGAACTACTGACGAATTTCTCGCTGCGGACAGTCACCCCGTGGAACAACAGATTCCAGCACTAAGGCAATTTGCTGAGCTGTGCATCACCAGCAGCGATCCACTGCAAAACCTTTATCAGCCACTAAGCCAGTTTGTGGCCTCGCTCCGGAAAGGGAATCAATGAGTCTTTGGGTGGTAGTAGGCGGACAATTTGGATCTGAGGGCAAGGGAAAGATCGCCGCACATATCGCGCTCAGCGAGAACATCGATTTATGCGTCCGCTGTGGTGGCCCGAATTCCGGTCATTCGCTGCAGTCCGACGAGGGCACAGTGGTGCTAAGGCAGCTCCCCACGGGCTATCTTAACCCCAACACTCGGCTCTTGATCCCGGCCGGCGCCTTGATTGATCTTGAGGTTTTGAAACACGAAATCGATGCCTTCAAAATCGATCCATCACGCATTGGCGTTGATCGCAATGCAATGATAATCGTGCAGGAGGACCGGGATACGGAACAGCGGATGGGGCTTCGCGAACGCGTTAGCTCAACTCTCTCAGGCGTCGGTGCAGCGCTCTCAAGGCGCGTGCTGCGGCAGAAAGATGTCTTACTTGCGCGGGACGTCGCTCCCAATCACTCTCCTTGGCTAAAGGGAATGATCACAAACGTTTCTGCCGAGGTAAATGATGCGCTAGCCATCGGCAGAAAAGCGCTGATTGAAGGAACGCAGGGATTTGGCCTCTCGCTCTACCATTCCGAGTTTTATCCCAAATGCACTTCGCGTGATACAACGGCCGCCGGTTTCCTTAGCGAAGTAGGAGTCAGCCCTCTCCTAGTTAGCGAGATAGTCGTCGTGTTTCGTACTTTCCCCATAAGAGTACATGGTGAACAAGCTGGGCCACTCAAAGGCGAGATTTCCTGGGAGACTCTGCAAAGAGAGAGCGGTTACCCATCCCACATTTCCGAATATACGAGCGTTTCAAAAATGCTGCGGCGCGTTGCGCGGTTTGATTGGGAATTGGCTGAAGCCGCATCAGCGGCGAACAAACCAACGCGCATTGCCCTAACCGGTCTAGACTATCTGCACTATGAATGTTTCGGGCGGACAAGATTCAACGAACTCACGCCTCCTGTTAAAGATTTCATTTTAGGCGTCGAGCGCCGGCTGGGTAGTCCAGTGCGCTATGCAAGCGCCAGCCCGACTCTGGGAGCCGCCTTCGCAATAGACACTGAAGCGGATTTTCACAACGCTACTGTCCCCTCGCGGATAAATGCCCACCTGCTTCGATCCTGACATCCGCAAGTGTAAGTAAAGGAGCAAGTAGATGCCTAACGACATACCCCGATCTGAAGTTACGCCGGATCTCAAGTATCAAAACACCTCAAAAAGCAAAGGAATTTTACTCTCAAACGAAATTGACAGACTCTGCAAAGCTGACGTGCTAATTAGGCGCACACATTACAAGCCCGAGAATCTTCGGCCAGCCGCATACACCTTGACGATTGGCCGTGATTACGTCGACAGCAAAGGCATTTTCAAGAGGATGAAGCCTAGTGAAAAATTCTTCTACATGGAACCAAACTCCATCGTCTTCGTCACCACCGCCGAAGAGCTAAACCTGCCGTTTTACATAGTGGCCAGATTCAACCTCCGTGTCCAGTGGGTCTATCGAGGGATTTTGCTCGGGACGGGTCCGCAGGTGGATCCGGGATTTCAAGGGACACTTTCTTGTCCACTATTCAACTTGACCGATAGGTCGATGAAGATCAGCCTTGGAGAACCGTTCGCCACGATTGACTTCGAGCATACAACAGATTTTTTTCCAAATATGAACGCTGAGCAGCTCGAATACGTGAGGAAGCGTGCAGAAAGCAATGAACCCGACGCTACGTTCAACAACACAACTCACCTGCTATTTACGCAAAAACCCTTCAAGCCACTCCAAAAACTGCCAGACCATGATGTGATCAGTTCACTTGCAAAGATGTCCGACGAAGTGAAGACATGGCGGGCTATTGGAGTGGGAACCGTGTTGGCCTTCTTCGGTCTTACACTTACGCTCTTGAACTCGCAGAACAACCTGTATCAGCAGCTTCGGACAGCATCGGAGCGTGTGGTAGTGATGGAAAATGACATCAAGTCTATGAGAGCCAACTCCAATGTCACACCTGTACCACAGCCGTCTCCTTCTCCGACGCCAAAGAATTCCGAAAGGCGTGAGATCAGATGATCCGGGAAATTATGCGGGTTAAAAAGATGATATTACTTTGCGCGAATTGGGCGTTTCCTTCTCATTTGAAGCTTCGGCCGGTGATCGTTTATAGCTGCTTAGGAGCACTGATCCTATTTTTCCTTGTCCGTTCTGATGTTATCCCAGGAAGATATTTGTGGGACACCCTGAGGGATCCGCAATCCAAAAATCGGATCCTGCTTGGCTTCTATGTAGCCCTCGCCACCATACATTCAAGCTTGGTCATAGGGCTACTTGTCTGGAAGTTTGTTTCCGGAGTATGTCGGCTACTCCCTCTATACCGAGTCCGAATCGCATTGCGGCGTAGTTGGTCTCATCTTGTCGACAACGGCCCCCAGCAGCGATGAGTTCATCAATACCCGCTGGGAAAGCCCCCTACTGCAGCAACCCCGGTTCTTCCTCTTCCTTCTCCTGGATCACTGCGGCGGAGGCCACTTTGTCCCCTTCCTCAAGGTGCAGCAGGCGGACGCCCTGGGTTGACCGGCCGGCTTCGCGGATCTGTTTGGTGTCTGTCCGCAGGATCTTGCCGAACTGGCTGATCACCATGACCTCGGACGTTTCGTCCACCAGCATGATGGCCGCCACGTTGCCGTTGCGGGCCGTGGTCTTCACGTTGATCACGCCTTTGCCGCCACGCGACTGCAGGCGGTATTCCTCAACCGGCGTGCGCTTGCCGTAGCCCTGTTCGGTGACGCTGAGGATCAGGTTCGGAAGCGGCTTAGCTTCTCCTGCTTCGCCAGGCTTCACTTCTGCTGCGCCACCCTTGGCTTCTTCACCGGCTCCGGCTTTGCCTTCGCCTTTTCCGGCCGTCTTTGCGTCTTTGGGCTTATCGCCGGGTTTTACGGCTTTGGCGTTGATCATTTTCTGCGCTTCGGCTTTGGGCGTTACGGCGGTTCCGACGATGTAGTCGCCTTTGTCCAGGTCCATGCCGCGGACGCCGGCTGCGGGGCGGCCCATGGGTCGCACGTCTTCCTCGTCAAAGCGGATGGCCTGGCCTTCATGCGACGCCAGGAAGATGATCTGCTGCCCGTCGGTGAGGCGCGCGGCCACCAGTTCGTCGTCCTTCTCAATGCCGATGGCGATGATCCCGCGCGACATCACGTTGGAGAAGTCCTTGACCGGAGTCTTTTTCACCTTGCCGTTGCGGGTGGCAAAGAAGACAAAGTTGTTTTCGTCCTCAAGGTTGCGAACCTCCAGCAGGGTGCGCACATTCTCGCCCGGCTGCAGGGCCACCAGGTTGCCAATGTGTTTGCCTTTGCCGGCGGCGCCAATGTCCGGAATCTCATACACCTTGAGCCAGTACACGCGTCCGGTGTTGGTGAAGATCAGCAGATAGGAATGTGTGGACGCGATGAACAGGTATTCGACGAAGTCTTCATCGCGGGTCTTCATGCCGGTGCGGCCCGTGCCTCCGCGGCGCTGCTGGCGATAGGTGGAGAGTGCGGTGCGCTTGAGGTATCCGCTGTGCGACATGGTGACGACGACCTGCTCGTCCACGATCAGGTCTTCCAGCGTGATCTCGGTGGATTCGTCGGTGATCTGGGTGCGGCGCTCGTCGCCAAACTGTTCGCGGACTTCTTCCAGCTCCTTGACAATCACGCCGCGCAGCTTTTTGTCCGACGCAAGAATGGATTCGTACTCGGCGATCTTGATGCGGATTTCTTCCAGCTCTTTGAGAATTTCGTCGGTGGAAAGCCGCGTGAGGCGATAGAGCTGCAGTTCCAGGATAGCGTCAGCCTGCTTGGCGCTCAGGCGGCCTTCCGCGCCGCCAATGCGCTCGCGCATCTGCTTGTCCACGATCTTGTACTTGGCGGCCAGCAGGGCTTCTTTGGCTTCGGCGCGCGACCCTGACCCGCGGATCAGCTTGATGACGTTGTCCAGGTTGTCGAGCGCCATCTTGTAGCCTTCCAGGATGTGTTCGCGCTCGCGGGCCTTTTCCAGCAGGTACACGGTGCGGCGGCGCACCACGTCAATGCGGTGGTCAATGAAATGCTGAATGGCCTGGACCATTCCCATTTCTTTTGGCTGGCCATTCACCACCGCCAGGAAGATCATGCTGAAGCTTTCCTGCATCTGGGTGTGCTTGTAGAGCTTGTTCAGGATGATCTGCTCTTCCGCGCCGCGCTTCAGTTCAATAACGATGCGCATGCCGTCGCGGTCAGATTCGTCGCGCACGTCGCTGATGTCGTCAATGATCTTGTCGTTCACCAGCTCGGCGATGCGCTTGATCAGCACCGACTTGTTCACCTGGTACGGAATCTCCGTGATCACGATGGACTTGCGGCCCTGGGCCATATCTTCAATGCCCGCTTTGGCGCGCATGATGAAGCGTCCGCGGCCGTTGGTGTAAGCCGCTTCAATCCCGCTGCGGCCGTAAATGTACGCGCCGGTGGGGAAGTCCGGACCTTTTACGATCTTGAGTATCTCTTTCAGCTTGGTGGCCGGCTCGTTGATGAGCAGAATGGCCGCGTTCACAATCTCCGTAAGGTTGTGCGGAGGAATGTTGGTGGCCATGCCCACAGCAATGCCATTGGACCCGTTCACCAGCAGGTTGGGAATGCGCGTGGGCAACACGCTGGGTTCGACCGTGGTGTCGTCATAGTTCGGGACGAAGTCCACAGTCTCTTTGTCAATGTCTTCCATCAGCGCGCCGGCCAGCCGCGTGAGCCGCGCTTCGGTGTATCGCATGGCCGCCGGAGGATCGCCGTCAACGGAACCGAAGTTGCCTTGGCCATCCACCAGCGGGTAGCGCAAAGAAAAACTTTGCGCCATGCGGACCAGCGTGTCATAGATGGCCGTGTCGCCGTGCGGATGGTACTGGCCCATAGTCTGGCCGACAACTTTCGCGCACTTGGTGTGCTTCTTGTTGTACTGCAGACCCATGTCCTGCATGGTGTACAGCACGCGACGATGCACCGGCTTGAGTCCGTCACGCACGTCAGGCAGCGCGCGCCCGATGATCACCGACATGGAGTAGTCGAGATACGAACGCCGCATCTCGTCTTCGATATTGATAGGCTGAATGTTCCCGCCGTTGGGCGTGTCACCGCCACCCGGAGGGGTCAAAGGCAATTGGGGATTCTGATCGTCTGCCATAGATTTTTATTCACTTCTGGCGCGTTGTTTCGGGCACACCGCAAGCTGGCTTGGCGACCTTGTTTTCGCCGCCGAGATTTCCGCTAAATGCTTGCATTTACAAGTGGTTATCTGCCAGAAGAATACAGAAAATTATATCACAAAGAGAGGGGAGAAATGGGGCAAGAAGCGGGGACAGAAAGATATTCGATTGGATGATTTTGCAAATTGGTAATTGGGTCGATTTGGGGCGCACCACACGTAACAGGGCATGAGTTTACTCATGCCGCATGATGCCTTATTGGACTTGGGCTTTAGCCCCTGGCGCGGAATCTCCACATGCGCCATCTGAATAACAGGCTTTCCAGCGGCGACGGAGTCTCCCCAGGCCGAACAATCGGGCCATTAGGAGGGCGTGAGTGTTTGTTCTCCATTACGACGTGGTGTGCGTTCTCCAAAGTGATATCCGCTTTAGCCAGATTCTGTGCGGCCAGGCAATCCGGCTCAGCCAGGATCCCGAGTAGCAGATGTTCGGTGTCAATCCAATATTCGCCATGGCGTCAGCCTGCATCACTGTGCGGGCAAGAATCTTCTTTGCATAATCTGTGAGTGGAGGGTTTCGTTTCGGAGCTGCCTCAAGATCGGCGAACTTATAAGGACACTCGCGATATAAAGGGAAGCTTTCCCGCAAGCGAAATAACACGTGCGCCCGCGAATCGTCGTCCCACATCAAGCCATAGAGCAGATGGCTGGAGTCTATCGACGGAGCATCGTTCCAATGGGTTGTTGCGCGTGCGAAAAAAATCGCCCTTTTTGCTGATTCTGTAAGACGCTCAAACATGGCGGTCTAATCTCTCATGAATTCGAGAACTCACTCCGCGACAACTACGGCAACTTCACCTGAATCCCACGATCGTCATTCGCTTTGGTCGTTGCGTCCTTGTCCAGGTCGGTCAATTGGACTTTCTTCACCGCACTGCTGGAGAGGTCATAGAGCACGGTGCCCATGATGGCGAAGTTCCGCGTTTCCAGTTTGTGGCCGTCTTTGAAGATGAAGACCGCGGACGGTGAATTATCTTCCTTCGGGGGAGCGCTCACGGCTTCGTCTTCGTCCTTGGCCCGTTTGCGGCGAGGCGGGTCGTCGGCTGCGGAAGGGCCACGGTGGCTGCTTCTGGCGGCTTCTTGCTCCTGGACCATGGCTTCACGCGCGCCTTGCAGATAGGCTTGGCGCAACTCATCTTCCCGCGCGGTGCTTCTGTCCCTGGCGGGCTCGCTCTCCGCAGCCTCTCCAACTCTGGCATCAGGCTGCGGCGGAACGTAGGGATCGGCCACCTGATAGCTGTTGTCCACGTACACGGGATAAAAAATCGGGAGCGGTACGAACACATTGTGCCGCGGTTCCCGTGGACCGAACCGGCGCAGCGGTCCGCGCGCACGGAAGACCGGATGGCCTTGGGCATTCACGCCCGGATTGTTGGGCGATACCACGCTGGCCGGAATGCCGTGTTGGCGTCCATCAGGCTCCGGCGAACTCACCGAAGCCGGCGCTCCGCGGCTGAACGTCTGTGGACGCGCCGGCAACGCCAGCGCCAGGAACAACAGAACAATCACCAGAGCCGATGCTCTTAAGTAGGACGAAGTGCGTAAAGTGATCATAAGATTACCTGCCAGCTACCACCCATTATGATACTCCGGCTGTCCAGAGAGTTATCGCGGGCTGGCCTGGATCCATCGGCCCAGCGCGATCACTCCCAGAACGGCCCGTAACACAAATCCTGCGGTAAGAATTGAGGTTAGGGGGCTTCCCGGCGGGCTTTCCAGCACGTCCGCGGCGATTCCTCCTATAAATAAAAAAACAAAACTTAACCCTAGCACCGCTTCCCATACGTGGATCGCCGGTACCATAGCAAACACCAGCACCACGGCAAAGGACGCAACCAGCGGGAAGGTATTGCCAAAGTAGCGCGCCCGCTTCCAGCTTCCGTAGGTGGTCAACGCGGCAATGAACAAAAGTACAAACAAGTAGCTATTGATGTCCCCGATGCTCAAACCAGCGCGTGCTCCATTACTACTCAGCACGTAGCCATCTACAAACACGAACTTCAGGTTGTAAACCAGCTCCCAGGAAAGGTGCGGCGTAAGCAGACTGCGTGACGCCCAGCCGGTGCTTCCGCTCAGCCAGACAACGAACGCGGCCACGGCCACGCCGATCGCGGACGCGCTGGCGATCACCGCCAGCACCGCCTTGCGCCGGCCCGGCGCCAGATACAGCATGAAGCCCAGCGCCAGCAGGATCAAAGTAAACGACCACGCCGCAGTCGCCACGGCAAAGCCGATAGAGAACCCCAAAATGATCGTCCGCGGAATCCATTTGCGGACCGGCGCGTACAGCGTGTGGGCGACTCCAATCGCCGTGTAGATCAGGCCAAAGCTGCTCCACGCCAGAATGATTTCCGGGCCAATATTGCTGCTGGCCATGATCATGGCCGGCGACGAACAATACAGCGCCAGCGTCATGTAGCCACCGGCGTCGTCAAACAATCGTCGCGCTACCCACCATAGGGCGCCGCCCAGCCACGTCCCAAAAATCAAGAACGGGAGCCGCAAAAACCATGGCCGCGGAATCGCCAGGGCGGAACCCAGCTTGTCCGGGACGATGGGCTTCACCACGTTCATCACACGCACCGGAAACGCGGCCGCGCAACCCGTCATCG
>JBGPLR010000028.1:0-14030 GCA_041486545.1 Terriglobia bacterium | reverse complement strand
TTATTTTTTCAGCCCTGACGTCAAGGGAGAATGCGAACCCGAGCGCAAGGATAAGGATTGTGACGCGCCTTACGATATCTTCCCGGGCATTGTTGATGTGACAGTAGGAAGAGATGAGGCTGTAACAGCAGGACGCCTGAAGAACGTTCTTTTACGGGTGGAAGGAGTTTATCCTCTGCCGTTTGTTCCCGGTCTCCATATCTTTGGATCCATTTACACCTCCTTTAACAAAGACCACCCTGACTTTCCCTTGAATTCTTTCAGCGTCAGCGCGCCGGCCAATGGAGCCAGCAATGACCTCAATACCTTCAGGTTTGCACTTCCGCCCCTGAACCGGGATTACTTCAGAATAGGGGTAGGGATTGATTTGTTACAGCTGCTCAAGCGGAACAAAGGCGGGCAACCCACCGCAAACACGGCTGCTCCCCCAACCCAGGGCGACAGTGGCGGAACCCCTCCAGCACCTGGAAAATAAATACCATTCGCAGAGATGGGACGCCGGCGCGGCTTCGCGCCGGCTCTTTTTTGGCGATTGGAATCAGAAACAGGCGCGCGGACGGGGATGGCCAGTTACTTTCTGGCCTTCTTTTTCCGGCGCGCCATTTCTTCCAGGCTGTATTTCAACGACGCGCATTCCTGGATCACCGCCTCCAGTTTGGGGACGGTGGCTGCCAGCTCGTGCTCTTCCACCACGCCGTCCGCCATGGTGTTGGCGATGCTCTCCAGGGCCTCGCCCACCTCGCGGATCAGCGCGGAAATCGCCCGGAACTGCGCTTCGGACGTCTGCTTGGCGTCGGGGATCTTGCAGGCCACGCGTCCTGCCTGGCTCTCCAGCAGGTCCAGGGCTTCAAAGTTCTTTACCAGCAGGCAGAGACGCGGCAGCAGGTAGGCGGGCAGATGGCGGTCGCCGCGCAGCCAGTACATTAAGGACCGGTAGCTGGTCCCCAGTTGCTGGGCCAGCAGACGCAGGTCGTACTCGGCTTTGGCTTCCACCACGCGGCTGAGGACGTTGGGCAGGGTTTTGGCAGGCACTTATGTATCCCGGAACCAGGATTTTGTCAGTTCAAAAACAGCGGCATTTTGAACGGTGAAAAAGCACATTGTAGCTGAATTGATTTCTTGGCCCATAGCGGCTTTAATGGGTGCAGCCAAAATGGAATTGTTCTTGAAAAGTCCGGGTATCGCAGGCCGCAATTTTTTGATTACTTCTTAATAATCTTTGTACTCGATTTTTTGGCAGTGTGGGAAGCCGGGTCCGGGCGCGGAAGGAAATTGACAAACCGTTGGATCGGAAGTAGCTTCTTCAGTCCAGGTTAAGGGTTTCTTTGCGCGGGCTCTTCCCCCAAAATGACCGGAAGCTGCCTAGGCAGCCAACTGCCGGGCGGGAGGTCGCATGACCAAGAAGTGGTACAACTATTTCGTTTCGGTGGATCAAGGTAACGCCGATCCCAACGCGGCCGCGCAAGGCGATCCCGGCGCAACCCCCGGCCGTGGAGCCGGCCCGGGTGACGGCTCGCCTAACGCCGCGCAGACCGTGGCGGAGATCGCTTCCGGCTTCGCCACCTCCGAACCCAAGTTCACTAGCCCAGTCTCCAACGCGGCCTCGTTCGACGAGATCTACAAGGCCGCCGAGATCCCGGACCCGCCGCACGGCTACTCCATCGTCAAAATCGCCGAGATGATGCAGAGCGAGCACATCCGCACCATGCCGGCCGACGTGAAGAAATCTTCAATCCTGGTGGCGCTGGACGCCGCCGGCGTGGACATCAAGGACGTGATCCAGGACGCCGTGCGCCGCGACCGCGCTCTCGACACTTTTGAGCGGGTCCAGGAAAAGGCCGCGGCCGAGCTGGAAACCAAGAACAACCAGGAAAACGCCCAGATCCAGGCGGAAATTGATAAGTTTGTCTCCGAGCAGCGCGCCAAGATGCAGTCCAACAATGATGAAGTCACGCGCGAAAAAGAACGCTTCTTCGGCTGGCGCCTGAAGAAACAGCAGGAAGAAAAAAAGATCTATGAGGCCGTGGCCCCGTTCGTGAGCGAAAACCCCATCACCACCAGCAGCGCGCCCGCAGCGCCGAAACCCGCGGCCTCCATCGCGCCCAAACCCGGTTCCAAGACCTAAGCTAAAGGAGCTCTTTTATGTGGCAACGTTTCACCCGCATGATCCGGTCCTTCATCGGCTTCTTCATTTCCGTGGCGGAAGACCCGGAGATGATCCTGCAGCAGAACATTCGTGACATGAATGACCAGGTGCCGCGCATGAATGAGAGCATCGCCATGGTCAAAGCCAACGCCACGCTGCTGGAGCGCGAAGAAGCCAAGTACCAAACTGACATTGCCAATCTGACGGCCAAGGTCAAAGCGGCCATCCAGGGCAACCGCGACGACATTGCCGGCAGCTACGCCGCGCAGCTCCAGACCACCAAGGCCGCCTTGGCCCGCACCCAAGCGCAGCTCACCACGGCCCGCGCCGCCTTTGAAAAGGCCATGGCGGTCAAGAAGGCCTTCATGGACGAAAAGGACCGCAAGACGCAGGAAGCGCTCAGCGCCATTGCTGACTATCGCCGCGCCCAGTGGCAGAAGAAAGTCGCCGACGTGATGGAACAGTTCAACGTAGCCGGCATCAGCCAGACCCACGACGAAATGCTGCGCAAAATCGAAGAGCAGACCGCCGTCAACGAAGCGCGCATGGACATGGCCATGGGCAACGTTGACCAGCAGAAGATGAAGATTGAAGAAGACGCGCAAAAGCTGCAGGCCGCAGAACTGGTGAAACAGTTCAAGATTGAGATGGGCATGGCCGCGCCTGCGGCGGGGGCCTCGTCAGAGAAAACCATCGGCGGCAAGGAACCGCAGAAGACTTCGTAGATGTGGAAACGGCGGCGAGGCCGGCTAGCGTGCCGAGCTGCCCGCATTTGGCGCAAATAGATCGTCGTGCGCAACCGGCTCGTAAGCGGGTTGGAGCGTAGCGACAAGGAGAACAATGGCCGTGAAAATCGAAAAAGGTGGATGGATCCTCATTTTCGTAATTGGCTTGGTCCTGGTGGGCTACGGCCTGAACCGTTATGGCTACCTCGACATGAGCAAGTGGACGGGCGGCGGCAGCAAGGGCTCCTCCGGCAGCAAGATTGACACGTCCAAGCCGCTCGATGTGCCGGTTTCCTCGGGCAACAGCGGTGGCGGCGGAGACAGCGCGGAGATCCGCGTGCGCATCAACGTCTGGGTGGGCTGCGTGGGCGGCCTGGTCGCCAACGGCGGCCTGGAAACCGCACCGGACTCCATCTTCGGCAAAAAGGGCCTGAAAGTCTCCTTCAAGATCATTGACGACTGGACCGAAGGCGCTTCCGCGCTGGCCACCAACAACGTTGACGTCATGCTGACCACGCTTGACGTCTACGCCAAAGACTACGGCCAGTTCCAGGAAAAAGGCTTTGGTTCGCATGCCTTCTTAATGGTGGACTGGTCGCGCGGCGCTGACGGCGTGATCGGCAAACAGGGCATCAACAGCATTGAAGACCTGGCCGGCAAGACCGTGGCGTTCGCGCCGTACACGCCGTCCCACTTCCTGCTGTGGAATGGTTTGAATACGTCCGGCCTCAGCACGGACCAGAAGAATGACATCTTCAAGAACGCCGTCCACACCAAGGACGGAATCGAACCTGCCGTGCTCTTCGCCCAGCAGAAAGTGGACGCCGCTGTGGCTTGGGACCCGGACATGAGTGACGCGGTGACCAAGCGCGCGGGCGCCAAGAAAATCTATGACACGCGCATCGCCAACCGCCTGATTGCCGACATCCTGGTGGTGAGCGACCGCTTTGCCGCCGCCCATCCCCAAACGCTGCTCAAGTTTGCCCAGGGCTGGCTGGAAGGCGTGGAGTTCGTCCGCACCCAGCCGGAGCGCGCTTACAACCTGATCGGCACGGTCAAGGACTTCAACATTCCTTCTGACCTGGCCAAATCCATGCTGGGCGGCGTGAAGCTGGCTGACTACGCCGACAACACTTCTTTCTTTGGCTCCAACAACGGCAAGTCCGACTACGCCAACATTTTTGGCCAGGCGCAGGGCATGTATCGCGAGCTGCGGATGATCAAGCACACCAGCAACGCGGAAGACAGCCTGGACCGCCGTTACGTGCAGGCGCTGGCGAACAGCGGCTTCTCCACGGCTTCGTCGGAGGCGCCTATTGAGTACCGGCCACCGTCCAAGGGCGCGGTCCCCATCGCCACGCAGCACCGCTCCATCTACTTTGATCCCAGCTCCGCCCGCATGAGCCTGGATTCGCGAGCCGTGGTGGACGAGATCGGCGGGCAGATGCGCGCATACGAAAACACCATCGTGGATATTGAAGGCAACACGGATTCCACCGGCGCACGCGCTTACAACATGCAGCTCTCGCGCCAGCGCGCCGACGCCGTCAAACAATACCTGATGGAGAAGTACGGCTTCCCCGGCGCACGCTTCCGCATTGCCGGCAACGGTCCGGACAAGCCGCTGGAAACCAACACAACTCCGGAAGGCCGCGAAAAGAACCGCCGCACGGACATCAAGGTGTACGCGAACCCGGGCGAGTAAGGGTCAGCATCCATGGCTGATCTCCTCACAATTCGCAAGGAAACAACCCGCGCCACCAAGATCGCGCTGGCCGTCGGAGCATGGGTGCTGGTCATCGTGGTGTGGGTGATCATCACCAAGAAGGAACTGATCAGCAGTTACGTTTTCCCCACGCCGGGGGAAGTGCTGCAGGCTTTCAAGCCGCTTTTTCAGGAGCGCGGCTTGCTGGAAAACGTGTACGCCAGTTGGCTGCGCATTGGCCAGGCCTTCCTGTGGTGCGCGGTCATCGCGATTCCCCTGGGGTTGCTGATGGCCAGCTTCCGCTGGTTTTATGACTTGATCAACCCGGTGGCCGCGCCCATGCGTTCCATGCCGATCACCGCCTTTCTTCCGGCGTTCATCGGCTTGTTCGGCATTGGCGAAACCATGAAAGTCGCCTTCCTGTGGTTTGGCATGTTCTTTTACCTGCTGGCTGTGGTGGTGGAAGAAGTCAACCGCGTGGACACGTCACTTCTCGAAACCGCCTACACGCTGGGCGCCAAGCGGCTGCAAGTCCTGTGGCTGATGTTCCGGGCTTCGATACCCGGCATCTTCGCTTCGTTCCGTATCCTCTATGACATTGGCTGGACGTACGTGATCCTGGCCGAAATCGTGAACCGCAAGAAAGGCGTGGGCGCCATGGTGCAATCGGCGTATGAATTCCACCGGCCGGACCTGGTGTACGCCGGCATCATCGCCATTGGCGTGGCGGCGTTCCTTTTCCGCTTCGCCTTAACGCTTCTGGAAAAAGTCCTGTTTCCCTGGCGTCAGGTGACGCAGGCGTCGGAGGCGCGCGTGTCCGTCCCCAGCGTGCGGCGCGGCAAGGCGGTGCCCGATGGAAAATAAAAAATCCAAAATCACCATCCGCAACCTGGCCCGCACTTTTTACTCGCCCAAGGGCGAGAAGATTGAAGCGCTCAAAGACGTCAACCTGGAAGTAGAAGACGCCTTCTCTTCCGCCGGGCGCGACATCGGCGAATTCCGCGTGCTGCTGGGCCCTTCCGGCTGCGGCAAGTCAACCTTGCTGCGCATGATCGCCGGCCTGGACCAGCCCTCCAGCGGCGAAGTGCTGGTCAACGGACAGCCGGTGACCGCTCCGGGTAAAGACCGCGGCATGGTCTTCCAGAAATACACTTCGTTCCCCTGGCTCACGGTGCGCCAGAACGTGGAATATGGGATGAAGATCAACGGCGTCCCCGCCGCCCAGCGCGCGGAAACATCCAGCCACCTGCTCAACGCCGTGGGGCTCGCGCAATTTGCCGACGTCTACCCGGACACGCTTTCCGGCGGCATGCAGCAGCGCGTGGCCATCGCCCGCACCCTGGCCCTGCGTCCGTCCGTGATCCTGATGGACGAGCCTTTTGGCGCCCTGGACGCCCAGACCCGCAGTGAGATGCAGCTGCTTCTTCTGAAAATCTGGGATGAGACCGCGTGTACAATTCTGTTTGTCACGCATGACGTGGAAGAGGCCGTGTACCTGGCGGACAGGATCTTCATTATGAGCTCGCATCCCGGGACCATTGTGGAAGATGTCGAAGTGCCCTTCGAGCGTCCTCGCGACCTTGAACTCAAAGAGAAGAACGAGTTTCACGAGTTGCAGCACTACGTCCTGGGACGTTTGCGGCGGGCCCCCGGCGCCGGCGGCAACGTGAGGGTGAGTATCTGATGAGCTACGGCGGGTTCCAGGGAGGGTCCGGTATGCCGGAAGCACCCGGGCCGGACTCGGGCGAAAAAGACATCAGCTTCGTCAAAGAGGCGTTCAAGCTTCAGTACAACTGGATTGCCCTGGCGGGGATGGGCGCCCTGGCCCTGGTGTCCGCCAGCGTGCTGCCGCTGATCATGGCCGGTGGCCTGGAACTGATGTACCTGGCCACGGTTTCCCAGAATTCGCGCTTCCAGCGGCTGGTCCGCTCATGGAAATTTGCTGAAGGACAACAAGCCAAAGAGCGCAGCCTGGGCGATCTTCTGCGCACCCTGCCTCCCGACTTGCAGCAGCGCTACGTGAACCTGGCCCAGGTGTGCGCGTCCATCCGCAACAATTATTCCCAGCTTTCTTCTACCTCGCAGATTTTTGTTCAGCAGATGGATACGCGGCTGCGGGGCCTGCTGCACGGCTACGCGCGCCTGTTGCTGGCGGCCTGGCAGCAGCGGCAATATCTGAAGACTTCTGACTCTGACACCATCAAGAAAGAAATCGCCCAGCTGCAACAGCGGTTGAACACCGACCCGCCCAAGGTCCAGGAGATCAACAAGAAGCGCATTGAAATTCTGGGCAAACGCCTGGAGAAATTCCAGAAGATCCTGGAAAACCGCCAGGTGGTGGACGCCCAGTGCGCCGCCGTGGAAGACGTGCTGCAACTGGTGCGCGACCAGTCCGTTACCATGCGCGACCCGCAACAGGTGAGCGACCAGCTTGAGAACCTGGTGCATGACGTGGAGCAGACCGAGCAAACCGTCCAGCAGGTGGAAGCCATCTTCAGCAGCCTCACGCCGGACATGGAAGGCATCATGCAAAGTTCGGATTCGGATACCACGTCAACCTCGCCGCAGAGGACAAAGATCGGAAGCTGAGCTCGTTCCGCTCGCAGAATACGCGAGCGGTAACCGTCAAGGCGAACAGGCACTGCTGAAATCGTCGTGATTCGAGAATCCAGCGCCGCAGGCGCGAAATAATGGTAGCCCAGGGCGTAAGCCCTGGGTAAGCAGGAAAGAAGAAGAGAGCCCCGGAGGGGCGACACCGCGAAAGAGAACAGCGCTTGTTCTGAAACATCATGTCAGCCCCATCCACCACCGGAAAATACACGGACGGCCTGCCCGCATGGGCGCGCGATCTCTCAGAGAAATACTATTCGCGCTCTTACGCCATGTTTGTGCTTTACGGCAACGTGCGTGACGTAATCCCCTTCCGCCAGCAAAACGGCACGGACTTTCTCTCGCTCGACCAGTTTCTCTCCAGCGCTTTGTTCGGACAGCGCGACTTGGTGCTGCACTATGACCGCGGTGGCTTGAGCTTCGGCAACGCTGCCAGCCAGGACGATTTCCGCCGCGCGCTGGAAGGCTATGACAGTTTTCACGGCACCAGCTTCGCCAAAGGCGGACTGCCGCGCAACCCAGACGCCGTTCTCAACGTTCTGGACAACTACCTGCGCCTGCGCATTGCCGACGCGAAAAAGATCGCGCTGGTGGTGGACTTCGCCGAAACCATCGCGCCCGCGGGCGACGTTTCCAGCATGTCCGCCGAAGACCGCAATTCGCTGGTCATCTTCAAGCGCTGGGCGCGCAATCCGGACTTCCTGAATGCTGACGTCACCATTTGCCTGATCTCTGAGAACCAGTCGGAACTGAACCAGGGCATCGTGCAAAATCCGGGCGTGGCGTCCATTGAAATTCCGCTGCCCAACGAACAGGAGCGCCTGGAGTTTGTGCAGTGGCAGTTGAAAGACCGTCCGCTGCCTGCCGGTTCGGAAGTCACCGACGCGGTGCTGGCCAAGCTGGGCGCGGGCCTGAAGCGCGTGCAACTGCAGAGCCTGCTTTCGCACGCCGTACAGAACAAGCAGCCTTTCACCCTCAAGTTTCTCACTGACCGCAAGAAAGACCTGATTGAAGCTGAGTCCGGCGGTCTGCTGGAATTTGTGCAGAGCCGCTTTGATCTCACCTACGTCGCTGGCAATGATCAGGCCAAAAAGAAATTGCAGGACGCCGCGGCGGCCATCCGCGTCGGCGCCACCGACTATTTGCCCATGGGCTACGTCATCTGCGGGCCCGTCGGCACCGGCAAGACGTTCATCACCACCTGCTTTGCCGGCGAAGTGGGCATTCCGGCGGTCACGCTCAAAAATTTCCGCAGCATGTGGCAGGGCGTGACGGAAGGCAACCTGGAACGCGTGCTCAACCTGCTCAAGGCCATGAGTCCCATCGCGGTGATTGTGGACGAAGCTGACGCCCAGCTCGGCGACCGCTCCAGCTCCGGCGACAGCGGCGTCAGCAACCGCGTCTTCGCCCAGATCGCGCAGTTCATGGGCAATACCGAGTATCGCGGCAAAGTGATCTGGTTCCTGCTCACCTGCCGTCCGGACCTGCTGCCGGTGGACCTGAAGCGCCAGGGCCGCGCGGAGGAGCACATCGCGCTGTTTTATCCAGAAACGCCGGACGAGCGCCGCGCCCTGCTGCGCGCCATGCTCAAGAAAACCGGGTTGCCGTCATTTTCCGCCGACCTGGAAAAATTCTTTCTCGATCACTCCGGCAATCTTTCCGGCGCCGACATTGAAGCCGTGCTCATCCGCAGCCGCATGCGCGCCGCTCTCGAGAAAAAGAACGCCGTGGACGAAGAAGATCTGAAAGCTGCCGTCGAAGACTTCATTCCGCCCTCGTACCCGACGGAAATTGACTTGCAGAACATCGTCGCCGTGCTGGAATGCACCAGCAAAAGCCTGCTGCCCAAGCAATATCGCGACGCCGACCGCAGCGAGCTGATCCGCCGCGCCAACGAATTGCTGTTGCTCAGCCGCCAGTCAGGCGAAGGCTAGAGCCGGCAGGCTCTCGACTCTGCTCAACATGCGCACCGTGCTCCGTTTTCTGGCGGCTATGTGGGAAGAAAACCCCGCGCTGCCTCTGCTTGCGCCGCTGTTTTTCCTGCAGGGCGTCTATACCCGCGCGTTCACCGTCAAGCTGCCAGAGGCCGCCGGGCTACGCGCCGGCTGCGCAGGCCTCGGCCCGCACGTACGCGTTCTCATCGTGGGCGACTCCGCTGCCGCCGGCGTTGGCGTGGAGCGCCTGGAGCAAGCCTTCCCCGGCCAGCTCACCACCGCGCTCCAGGATAATCTTGCAGTCCAGTGGAAGCTCTTGGCCAAGACCGGAGCAACCACGGAAAGCGCTCTTGGCGAACTTGCGTCCTGTCCGGCGGAGACTTTTGACATCGCCGTGACCAGTCTTGGCGTGAATGATGTGACCTCAGGATTGTCCGTCAGCGAATGGCTGCGGCTTCAGAAACAAATTGTTGAGCTGCTGCGAACGCGATTTCAGGTCCGGACGGTCATGCTCACCTCGCTGCCGCCCATGCACGAGTTCACCGCGCTGCCGGAACCGCTGCGCTGGTTTCTCGGCCGGCGCGCGCTGCGCTTCAATCGCGCGCTGCGTGAATTTGTTCCCGCACTCGAAGGATGCGAACTGGTCGAACTCCGCGACGTGGCCGGACCCGGCATGCTGGCTACCGACGGCTTTCATCCTTCGGCACAAACTTACGTGGCTTGGGGCCAGGCGGTGGCCGCGATGATCGTGGCCCGCGCGTTGCAACAGTCCCGCTGAACCGGCGCGCGCCCTCTAGGATGAGTTACTCGTACCGCAGCGCGATCATGGGGTCTAATCAAGTAATGTCTTAGCTGCTGGGGGGAAGCAATAAGACGTGCCGGACTCCTTCCTCCGGCACGTCACTGGACCAATGGAGAACCTCATTGTGTTCTTCTTCGCTTTGCGTCGCCAGGCTGCGCCTGGCATTTGGATGAACGGCATCCAGTCAAAGAGGGCATGCCTCAGTCGGCATGAAGGCTGGGCCACATGGTCCAACCTGAAACCTGGTGGATAGTGCGGCCGGCTGGGCGCGGCGTTACAAGAAAAAATGAAGGTTATGGATGCCGGCTTATTGCCGGCGCAGGCCGCCGAATACTTCTTTGAGCAAGGCGGTGGTTTGGGCGGCCGGGTCTTTGCGGATTTTTTTCTCTTCTTCGCCCAGCATGTAAAACAGACCGTCCAGGGCCTTGGCCACGATGTAGTCGTCCAGGCTGAAGCTCTTGTCCTTGGCCAGCGGCGCGGCCATGGAGTTCTGCATCAGCTGGTTGTATTGCTGCACCACGCCCACCTTCTCCATGGACTTGTGCACTATCGGCCCGAAGGACTTGGTTAGTTCCGGTGAACTGGTGCGCTTGAAGTATTCCGTAGCGGCTGTGTCATTGCCGCCGGTGAGAATTTTGCGCGCGTCGTCGAACGTCATTTTGGTCACCGCGCGAAGAAAAATTGCCTTGGCTTCGGGCGCGGCCTGCTCGGCGGCACGGTTCATCCCGACTTCCAGTTCGTCCACTTTAGCGCCCATCCCAACCATGCGCATGCCCTTGCCCACGGTCTGCAATTTTGGAGGCAGCAGGATCTTGATGGCCGCATTCTTCAGGTAGCCGTCCGGCCGGCCCGTCTTGGCCACGGCTTTTCCGGTGCTGACCTTGAGCGCCTCTTTCAGGCCGGAGATCACTTTGTCATCGCTTAGGTTGCTGCTGTTCTTGACTCCAATTCTCTCTTTGAGCTTGTCCAGCGGCGACTGCGCAATGGCCACGGAGAGAGGAACAAATACCAGCAACCAACCTGCTAACAATTTCTTCATGAGATGCCCCCGGTTTTCAGACAATCATAACAGTTGAGTACATTGGGAGCGCGATTGTGTCACGCCGCGGTAGTGGGGCAGTTTGGACTGAGCCACTACCGGTATCAGCGTCTAGCGATTCGCTTGCGAATTGCGGACCTTTTAGGCAGACGTTCATCGCGGCAGCGATGAATATGCGCTCGCTTTGAGCCGGCCGACGAAAACTGGCAAAAATCTAAACTAACAACTAACGCCAGGCGCCGCGGGCTCATTTCTGGCCGGGCGTGTCATATAAGATCGCCCGGCAACTCACCCATACCATGAAGACGGCAGCGAACGCGAACCAGCCCCGGGACGATATGAATCTTGCCGATTTGCGGGACGAAGATTTACAGGAAGATGCTTCGCGGGGAAACCCTTTGCCGAAGGAAGCCTTGCAGAACGGCGCCGTGCGCAACAACGACTTGCGGGGAGAACTCGAGCGGCTCCATCCCCAAAGCTTTGGCTGGGCGCTGTGGTGTTGCCGGCAGCGGCGCGAAGATGCGGAAGACGTGCTGCAGACGGTTTATCTCAAGGTGTTGGAGGGCCGCGCCCGATTTAACGGCCGCTCCAGTTTCCAGACGTGGCTTTTCGGCGTGGTCCGCCACACCGCAGCGGAGCAGCGCCGGCGACGGTGGCTGCGTGAAGCCTTGCTGCTGAAATGGTTTTCGAACGAGCCGGAGGCGGCCGTGCAGCGCGGTCCGGAGGCAACGCTGGGCGAAGACGGCCGCAACCGCAGGTTGCGCGCCGTGTTGAATCAACTGCCGGAGCGCCAGCGCGAAGTGCTGCACCTGGTCTTCTATCAGGAGATGACGGTGGAAGAAGCAGCGGTGACTCTGCGCGTCTCCGTGGGAACGGCCCGCACACATTTTGACCGCGGTAAGAAACGCTTGCGGATGATTCTGGCGAGTGAAGAATTTGTTAAGTGAGGACGCTCCATGAACCCAAATGACCCAAACAACGACCGCGACCTGCGCGAGCGCTTCGCCGCGTTACGCCGCGAAGACGCGTCACAAGCGCCGGAGTTCAGCGCCGTGCCAGACCGCGCGCGCGGCAGAAGGCCGGCTTGGAGCAGATGGGCCGCGGCGGCCGCCATGGTGATCGTCGCCGCGCTATTGCTCACCAAGTTTTATCCCAGGCCCGCGGCGCCAACGCAGTCCATTACGGAATGGAAGTCACCCACGGACTTCCTTCTGGAAACACCGGGGCGGGATCTGTTGCAAACCATGCCGTCGTTTGGTCCATGGGCGGCCGAGCCGCTGCCGTCGGAAAGTCCCACGCCATCCGGCAAAAAGAAAAGTTGAAATCAAATTCATTTGGGAGGAACCAATGATAAATCGCGTTGTCTCTACCTTGACCTTGTTGTTGATGCTGCTTTTGCCCGCCACTGCCCTGCGCGCCCAAGCTCCGAACGCAGAGGACGTATTCAAGCACGTGCTCGTTGCTCCCGAGCTCATCATGAAGTACCACAACGAAATCGGGCTCGAAGAAAATCAGTCACGCGCGATCAAGGAGCTGATCCAAAAGTCGCAGAGCAAATTCCTGGACTTGCAATGGGAAATGCAGGCTGAAGTAGAAAAGCTGGTCAAGCTGCTTAGCGCCCGTCCCACGGACGAAAACGCTGTGCTGGCGCAGGTGGACCACGTCCTGAACCTGGAACGCGAGATCAAGAAGGCCCAGGTTTTGCTGATGGTCCGCATCAAAAACACGCTGACTCCGGCGCAATTGGACAAGCTCACCGAACTGCGGCGCAAGCCGTCATAGAAAACCCGCCGCCCGAGGGGCGCAGGCACGAGAATGTTATATTTACTTGCTTTGCCAAGTTAAGTCACAGGCGCTCACGCCGGGGTTTTGCTAGACCCCTTGCACAGGGCGCCTGGACTAGCATTCTTCGGGAGCCGCTTCGCGCATGCCCTTTACCATAGAATCCGTCCACTTGAATGAAGTTGTCATGGTGGCGCCGCAAGTGTTCGGTGACGCCCGCGGCTTCTTCATGGAGACTTACCGTGCCGACCAGTTTCGCGAACTTGGCCTTCCCACCGAATTTCAGCAGGAGAACCAATCACGCTCCAGCAAGGGCGTGCTGCGCGGCCTGCATTTTCAATATGACCCGCCGATGGGCAAGCTGATGCGCGTGGTACAGGGCGCGGCGTTCGTGGTGGCCGTGGACATCCGCAAAGGTTCGCCGACTCTGGGCCGCTGGTTTGGCGCCGAGTTGTCTGCGGAAAACAAGAAACAGATGTGGGCTCCCTACGGCTTCGCCCGCGGCTTTTGCGCCCTGACCGACGGGACCGAGGTGCTCTACAAGTGCACCGCCATCTACAACCCAAAGACGGAAGGCGGAATCCATTTTGCCGACCCGGCGGTGGGCGTCACCTGGCCCACGGACCCGGCCTCCGCCGTGACCTCAGACCGCGACCGCAACGCGCCCACGCTGGCGCAATGGCTGGCCTCGCCCCTCTCTGAACACATCAAGTATCCTGGGTAGTCAATGGCACGAAGACTGCGAAGCTGCCTGACCAGCAATGTATACTCATAGAATCCTGCAGCAAGCGAGGTCCGCCGAAATCTGACTGATGCCAACGGGGAGAGCTATAAACGAAGTCCTAATTGAGGAAGAGAAAGAGCCAGTGCCCAGCGCCGGCGCCGAAAAGGTGCGCGGCTGGCTGGCTGCCGCCGACTTTCTCTGGTCGCGGCGGCTCCGGGTGCTCGCGTGGGCGATTGCCGGGGCGCTCCTGTCCGCGGTGCTTACCTACAAAATCTGCAGATTTGAAGCCACCGTGCAAATCATGCCACCGGACAGCGGGGGCGGCGGCCTATCCGCCCTGGCAGCGACCGGCCTGCTCAAATCGTCCGGCATGGCAGGACTCGCGGGCATGGCCGGAGACATGCTCGGCATCAAGAGCACAGGTGCGCTGTTCATCAAAGTGATGCAGAGCCGCACCGTGGAAGACAAACTGGTGGACCAGTTTGATCTGCGCAACGGGTGGTTCGGCGAAATAGCCAGGGAAGACGCGCGAGACAAGTTGGCTTCACGGACCGCAATTGTGG
>JBGPLR010000027.1:0-14100 GCA_041486545.1 Terriglobia bacterium | reverse complement strand
CGCACGCCCGGCGCACGCCCCAGGTTGGTATGCAGGATGACGCCGGTGGCGTTGATCACCGGCTTGAGCGAGAACTCCATGGCCGAACGCAACTGCCGGGTGATGGCGTCCGGCAGGCCGGTCACGGCGATCTGGACGGCGGCGTCTGTGGCCAGGCTCCCGGCGGTGATCTCATTGCGCAACTGGTCGAGCACCGTGCGCACGGCGTCAACCAACGCCGGCTGGCCCTCGCGCGCCAGCAACGGGGTCAGCTCCGGGCTTTGCAGAAGCTCGTCCACGGAAGGGAGAAGGCGGTAGAGTTCGGATTTGCTGGCGGCTTTCACCGGGGTATTGTCGCACTCCTTGCAATCATTTAGTTGCCGCGTACGCTTTGGCGCTCGCCTTAATCACATCTTGCACTGTTGCTTTGAACTCCGCCGCGTCCAGCATCCGGGAACGCACTTCCACGCGAACAAACAGGTCGCCGTCACTATCGAGGCCGATCTTGACATAGTCCAAATCATTGCTCAGGCGCATCAACTTTAAGAGCGTGGCGGCAGAAGTATCGAGCGTGGCTTTCGGGCGCACGACGGTCCCGATGATGACCATGTCGTTTTGTTCGGCGATAAGAATCAACCCCTGCAAGCCATTGCGCGGAATATCGAGCGCGTCTGAAATAAACCACATGGCGCAAGGTTTGGCCACACTGACTTTGTAACCGGAGCTGGTCACATAACCATCTGTTTTGGATGTGCACTGCGCCAGGCCCAAGCCGTTTAAGGTGACGACCAACAAAACACTCACTGCGAATTTCTTCATGGTTCTCCCCGTGCAACGTATCTTAACCGTGTCTATGGGCGATTTCATCCCACTTCCACCAAGCCATACCTTCTCTGCCAGTGTTGGCGCAGGTGGTGCATGATGCGATCGCGGTCCATCTGGGTGATTTCGGGATTGGTCTGCTCCACGATGGCTCGGGCTTCCAACTTGGCCAGCTCCAGCAATTTGCGATCGCGAAGAATGTTGGCCACGCGCAATCCCGGCATGCCGGCCTGTTTGGTGCCGAAGAACTCGCCTGGACCGCGCAGTTCCAGGTCGCGCTCGGCAATCTCAAATCCATCTTGTGTTCGCACCATGGTCTTAAGGCGCTCGTCGCCTTCGGGCGAGACTTTGCCGCCTGTCATCAGGACGCAATAGGACTTGGCCGCGCCGCGCCCGATGCGTCCGCGAAGCTGATGCAGTTGCGACAGCCCGAAACGTTCGGCGTGCTCCACCACCATCACCGTGGCGTTGGCCACGTCCACGCCGACTTCAATCACTGTGGTGGAAACCAGCACATCAATCTCGCCTTGCTGGAAGCGGCGCATGGTCTGTTCTTTTTCGTCCGAATCCAGGCGTCCGTGCAGCAACCCCACGCGCAGTTCAGGGAAGACTTTTTTGCTCAGCTCTTCGTGCATGTGCATGGCGGCTTTCAGGCCGCTCTTGGAAGTGGCGGGGATTCCGGGGAACTCCATCTCCGGCTGGGCATCTCCCAGAAGATCGCCGGCTACGCCTTCAATCACCGGATAGACTACGTAGGCCTGCCGTCCGGCCTTTACTTGTTTGCGCACAAACGCCCAGACTTCATCGGCCTTCTCGTCGGAAACTCTTTTGGTGGTGATGGGCGTGCGCCCCGGCGGAAGCTCGTCAAGCACGCTGGTGTCCAGGTCGCCGTACAAAGTCAGCGCCAGCGTGCGCGGAATGGGCGTGGCGGTCATGACCAGAGTGTCCGGCTCGGCTTCGCCCTTCTTCATGAGCTTGAAGCGCTGCATCACGCCGAAGCGGTGTTGCTCGTCCACAATCACTAGGCCAAGATTATGGAACTCCACTTTTTCCTGGATCAGCGCATGGGTGCCGATGACCAGGTGCGCGTTGCCCTGGGCGATGTGGCGGCGCGTGCTGCGCTTGCGGTCATCTTCCTGCGATCCGGTGAGCAGCACCACGCGATATCCGGCAGGCTCCAGGACGCGGCGGGCGGAAAAATAATGCTGCGTGGCCAGGATTTCCGTGGGCGCCATGAGCGCGGCCTGATAACCGTTCTCCATGGCGATGACCGCAGCCTGCAGCGCGACAATCGTCTTGCCCGAACCCACGTCGCCCTGCAGCAGGCGGCGCATGGGTGAAGGCTGGCGCATGTCTTCGGCAATTTCTCCCAGCACGCGTTTTTGCGCGTTCGTGGGATGAAACGGCAGGATCTTCTTAATGGCTTCGCGCACTTTGGGACTCAGCTCAAAGGCGATGCCCACGCGCTGGCGCATGCGCCGGCGCTTGAGTTCCAGGCCCACTTCCAGAAAGAACAGCTCTTCAAAGATCAAACGGCGATGCGCCGGCGTGCGCTGCTCGCTCAAGTCGGCGAAAACCTCGCCGGCCTTGGGGAAATGCACTTGCTCAAAGGCCTGGCGGCGGTCCATCAGGTCCAGACGGCGGCACAGCGCGGGCGGCAGGCCGTCGGCAATTTCCGGTTTCAGGTTCTTGAGCGCGCCATGCACAATGCGCCGGAACCAGCGCGAGGTTAGCTTCTGGTTCGCCGCCGACTCATAGATGGGCACGATGCGCCCGACTTCCAGCGATTGAATTTCGGCGGCGTCGGCCGCGGCATCATTGTTCGCCAGTTCGCCTTGTCCGTCGTCCAGAATCTCAAACTGCGGCTGGATGATCTGCAGGCCGCGGCCCTTCCATCCCGGCTCCACCTTGCCGTAGAGCGCCACCAGTTGCCCGGGCCGGAAGCGGTCGCGCAGGTACGCCCCGTTGAACCACAGGCATTTCAGCGTGGACGCGCCTTGCCCCGCCACCATTTCAAACAGCGGCATGCGCTTGGTGCGGAACATGCCGGCGTTGCGCACCTCGGCGATGACCGTGGCCATCTCGCCCGGCTGCAGTTCGCCAATGCCGCGCGGGTTCAGCCGGTCTTCATAGCGGAACGGCAGGTAGTAGAACAGGTCTTCCACGGTGCATATGTTCTTCTGCTCCAGCCATTCGGCCACGCGCGGGCCCACGCCTTTGACGTATTTAACTTGGGTATCAAGATCCAGCACTGGCTTGATGATAAATGGGGAAGCGCTGGTTCACGTGGTTGGCGTGCTACCGATTCCATCCCAGGGTCTGGCGACCCTCCGGTGCGCCATAGAGCCAAATCTGACCCTCAGGCGCGGGCGGCAGTTGCCCGGACACAAGCGCAATCATGGCCCGGCCGAGTTCAACAACTGGCGCGGTAAATACCTCCTTCGCGCCACGGGGGGAAATGCGTTCGTCTTCGAGGATTGGCCATTGGATAATTTCCTCAGCCGATATCGACTCTCGCGCCGCGAGTGTCGCGCATGCCTCTTCGGCCAGAGCGGCGAATGTTTGACGTTGCGAAGCGGACCATCCTACTTCCAGCGGTTGTCCTAAATCCTGGATGCAGGCTGCCACGCGCCACGACGAGACGGCTTGGCGCAGCCATGGGGTTACTACTTGCTCGTTCTTCTCCGCGGCATCGATGAGGTGCTTCAAGAAAACACCTAGGGCGACATCGTATGCCCAGAAGCCATCGCTCCCGAATTCGACGAATTTTGTTTGGCTCAACGGAGGTATCTCCCCGCACCACCTTAGCCGATTTCTTCGGCGACTAGATGACTACGTTCACAGTACGCTGGTCCACACTCTGAAATCATATCGTGCGAGTGCATGGGGCCGGTGTGGAAATCAGCCCGCGCCTCTCTCCTTGACAATCTAGGAGACGCGGGAACGCATTACGCTTTACCGTCTCGTAACCATACGGCTGAATTTGTGCGCGCCAGTTTTCGTCAAACTCCTCTATACTGGGCAAAAGCGCCACCCAGAAAGATTGCACCCGGCCGCGGCATGCGCGCCGGAGAGGACCTGAGCCATGCGAGTTTGTTTTGTGATTGCCCTTGCCATTATTTTTTCTTTAGCCCCGGCCCCCAGCGCCGCAGCGCAAGCCGCCCCGCCTCCGGGGCCGTACAACGAGACTTGCCAGAACATCCAGATGAAGGGCTCCACGCTCCACGCCAAGTGTCAGGCTTCAGACGGCAAGTATGTTGATGCCAAATTGAATGACGCACAGAAATGTTCTGACGGCGTGATCAACCTGAATGGCGTGCTGAGCTGCCAGACCGGCCTGCTGCCTCCGGGATCGTATGTGACGAGTTGTACGGACGTCCGGCTGCAAGGCACCTCGCTCAAGGCCAGTTGCAAGAACAGCAAAGACAAATCCGTGGCCACAGAACTCAAGAACGCCAACCAGTGCACCGGCGATATCGCGAACAAGGATGGCGCGCTCAAGTGCATCGCCGGAGCGGCAGCCGCGAAAGAAAAAACCGACAAGCCGGAAAAGAAGAAGAAGAAACGGTTCCTGGTGTTCTAGACTCTCTTGGCATTACCTGCGAGAAATGCTCTGCCGGGAGCCCTTCTTTCATTACTTACGACGCAACGTTTCTCCATCGCCATACGAGAGCCGTAGGCGCGACCAGAAGTTAGCCCACCCTAAGGCGAGCGAATGCGAAGCCGCAAGGGTGGGGAGGTGTTGTGAAGAAGTCGAGCCCCGGAGGGGCGACACAAGGTTCCACCTGATGCGCAAATCCGTACAGCGGTGAAAGCGGTTACGCGGTAAGTTTGTCAATCCTGTTGAGTACGTGCCAGCGAATCAGGAAAAGCGCAAGCGCAACCACTACGCCAAAGCTGAGCCCTTCGGAAATATCCCTCAATGAGTACAGGAGCGCAGACATTCCCGCGTGCGCTTCCAACAGACGTTCACACATGCACGTGGTCGCCAAACAAGCCCATAGCCCCGAGACCAGGAGAGTGCAACCCATCCATTGCGCAAGACTGTTGCTTGATCGCTGCAACTGGCGAGAATAATCTGGGCGATTCATTTGCTGCGAAAATCTGAACGGCGGCACGGCAATCCACAGCCGGATGAGCTTTACGCCGCCCACGATCAGGGTGGCCAGCATGAACAGAACGTAGATTTTGGTGACAACGGGAACAGGGCGCCAAATGAAGATGGGGTTCCATCCAACCGTTTCATCTTGCGGCATTGTGCCTCCAATCGGTTAGACACCAGCGGTAACCTGCTGGCTCCGAACTCCACGTTACTCTCGCTTCCCCCTGGGCCAGCGTGGCAGAAGCCGCGGAACCTCCTGCTGATACTGCCGGTACTCTTCCCCAAAGCGGTCAACAAGGTCCCGTTCCTCGAAGACCAGCATCGGGTACCCCAACGGGAACAGCACGAGGATCAGGACATACACACCCACATAGTCAACGAAGAGAGCAACGGCAATGACTGCGAGGCCTGCGCTGAGGTATCGAGGATGGCGTACCACCCGATAGATTCCGTCCTTCAGCAGCTTGCTCTTGCGCTGCCCGGTGGGTGCCAGCTCCGGGATGCCTATCATTGTGGCAATGTTTAAGTGTCTCCAATGTTGGAACGCGATCCAGGTAGAGACGCCGTACAGGACCACGGCGATTGCGATCAGGCTCCAGCGCATGCCCAGGTCCGCACCCATGAGCCGCCCGCGGACAAGAAAGAGCAACGCACCAAAGCCAACCACCACCGGGACCACGATCAGGTAGGTTCGAGCCGGTCCCAGCTTTCTCCACCGGCGGGCCCACGGGTGAATGACAAACCAAAAGAGCAGCCCCGGCGGAAGCGTGATGATGAACAGGACAGCGAGGGCATGTCGAACACGGTCGATCATAGAATCACACCACTTCCGCCGCCCGCAACGCTTTGATCTCTTCGTCCGAGTACCCTATCTCGCGCAGGACTTCGTCTGTATGTTCTCCCAGCGTGGGAGCGCGCATGCGGATGGCCGGGGGAGTCGCCGAAAGTTGCACTGCGGGGTTGGCCAGGGGAACTGGCTTGGGCGCGCCGGGATAGTCCACGAATTGCAAAAGCTGGCGGGCTTTGACCTGCGGGTCGTCCATTACTTTCGTGGCGTCGAGAACCGGGCCGGCGGGAATCCGCGCCGACTCAAACTGCGCCATGGCTTCCGCCGTGGTACGCGTCGCCAGCCAGGCATTCATGATCCCGGTGATGGTTTCGCGATGGTTGGCGCGGCCCAAGTCGTCGGCAAAGCGCGGGTCGTTGAGCAAGTCTTCGCGTCCAACCAGGCGCGCCCAGCGGGCAAACATCTCGGGACCAATCGCGGAGACAACAAGCCAGCCGTCGCGGGTGCGATAGGTGTCCGCCGGAGCCGCGTAGAAACTTGCGTTGCCGGTCTGGTGGCGTTCCACGCCGAGCAGATGATGTTCCGCATAGATCCCTTGCATGAACGTCACGCCGGTGGCCAGCAGAGAGGCGTCCACCAGTTGGCCCTGGCTGGTCCGCTGGCGATGGTACAGCGCCACCATCACGCCGAACGCCGTGTGCAAGGCCGTTCCGAAATCTTCAAAGGGAACCAGCGCGCGCACCGGCACGCCGGGAAAGCCGGTAAGACTCATGGCGCCGGACATGGCCTGCGCGACCGTATCAAAGCCCAGGCGATCGGCATAGGGGCCATCGGGCCCAAAGGCCGAGATGCGCGCCAGAATAATCTCCGGCTTGATGGCGCGCACAGCATCGTAGTCCAGGCCCATCTTCTTCATGACGCCTATGGGCAGGTTGGCGACTACCACGTCCGCAGACTTGATCAGCCGTTGAATGATCTGCGCGGCGTCGGGCTTCGCGGCATCAAGCGTCAGGCTGCGCTTGTTGCGATTGAGTGACAGGAAGCCCGCGCCTTCGCCGCCGGAAGTGACCGGAGCCAGGTAGCGGTCTTCACTGCCCTGGCGGCGGTCAATGCGAATTACGTCCGCGCCCATGTCCGCCAGCAGCATGGCGCAGTATGGCCCGGCAATGAAGCGGCCAAAATCAATTACGCGGATGCCGGCGAGCGGACTGGGAGACTGCGTGTTCATCGCTTCACCGCGCTGCCTTCGGTTACCAGCAGTTGGACAATGGAGTCGATCACCGGAAGTATCTTCGCCGAACCCAGATTGTGGTTGTTGCAGAAAATAGAAAACGCAAAGCGCCGTCCGCGGACGGTTTGTCCGTAGCCGGAGAGGGCGTTCACATGGCTGAGCGTTCCGGTCTTGGCGTGGATGAGACCTGCCGCCGGCGTGTTGACGAACCGCTCGGAGAGCGAGCCGTCCACGCTGCTGATGGGCAGCGAGCTTTCGTAGAGTGCGCCCCAGGGCTGTTGCGCGGCGTAGCGCAGCAACTGGACCACAGCCGCAGGCGTGACCAGATCGCGCCGCGAGAGGCCGGAGCCATCGAGCAAGACAAATTCTTCTTCCTTCAAACCGGCTTGCAGCAGGAACTGCTTCATGGCCGCGCTGCCGCCTTCAAACGATGCGGTGAACCCGCCCAGCTTGCCTACCAAACGAAGCGCCAGTTCCGCGTGCAGGTTCTGGCTGGTCTTGTTGATCACGCGCGCGTCTTCTATCAAGGGCAGCGAAACGTGTTCCGCCAGAACGACCGGCGGAGGGCCCTGAAACTTGGCAGTAATGGAGGGCGCTGAGGGCACTGGCGCCGTACTTTGCGCGGCGCTGTCTGGGACCGGTGGGGCCGGCGCAGCATAGTTCTGCAACACAGGCTGATCAAAGAACCGGGCAACGTCGGCGTGGCGCGCACGGGCCTTGCCGGCAATGGTGATGCCGCGCCGCTCCAACAGCGCGCGAAAAAGCTGCGCAGTGAACTCCGCCGGATCTTCCATGGCCAGCGGCTCTTTCATGCCGTGATCGTCGGCGGGCAGTGAGCCCCAGAGAGTAAGCGTTTTCGATCCAATATCGCGATGAATGCCGATCTTGCGCGCGACGCCCGGCGGACTGGTCACAATACGGTTGTCAATCTGGTAGTACGCCAGGTCCGGCTCCACGGTGATCGCCGCCGGATCGCCGGCTTGCGCTGCGGGCTGTATGTTCACAAACACCACGTTGTCATTGAAGGTGAGCGCTGAGACCGGGGCGCCGTCAATCCACTGCAGGTCGTCCTGCGCCCAGCCGGGAGCAAAACGTTCGCCCGCGTAGAAAGTGTCGTCGGCGATCAGGTCGCCGCTGACGGTCTTGACTCCGTTGCGCGCAACCTGGTCGGCCAGGTCTTCCAGCACCTGGGTGTGCGGCGGGACGCGCTCGGTCTTGAGTTGGTAGGGCATCACGCGCCCGGAAATGTTGGGATCGCCCCGGCCGACGATGACCAGGTCGCCGGCGAGGCGGCCTTGGTCGTCAGGCTTGGCCGCGGCTTCCACCGTGGTGTGGAAGCGATAATCCGGCCCCGCAGCCGCGAGCACGGCGGCCGTGGTGAACAGCTTGGCGTTCGATGCGGGAAGAAAAAGCTGGTCGGCGTTGAGCGAAAAGAGAGTCTTACCGGTCGCCAGGTCCACCGCGTGGATGCCCCAGTGTGCGCGCGCCAGTTGCGGCTGGCCCAACATTTCCCGGATCTGCACCGCCACGGGCTTCTTGCGCGCTTTCTTTTTCGCGGGGACCGCGGCTGGGGTTGTGGCCATGCTCGCTGCGGGAACGCATAGCAGGAGCGCAACAAAAAAGGCGGTGAAGACGCGTGCGCGATGGCGAAGCATGAGAGTCGCCGAGATTATACAATCCGGGCATGGAGCGACCTGTTTTCGAGTGGCGTCTGCGCAGCCGCACGCTGGCGCTGGGCCCGCGGACGCTGGTGATGGGCATCTTGAACGTTACGCCGGACTCGTTCTCTGACGGCGGCAAGTTTCTGGCGCGCGACCGCGCCGTGGCCCACGCGCTGCAAGTGCTGGATGAGGGCGCGGACATTCTTGACATCGGCGGCGAATCCACGCGCCCCGGAGCGCGCGTCGCCGAGAGCGGCGTTTCGGCAGAAGAAGAAATGCGCCGCGTGCTGCCGGTGATTGAGGACGTGCTGCGCGAGCGCCCCGGCACGGTGATTTCCGTGGATACCTACAAATCGGAAGTCGCGCGGGCCGCCGTGCAGGCCGGAGCGGAGATTGTGAATGACGTAAGCGCCCTGCGCTGGGACCAGCACATGCAATCCGCCCTGGTGCTGTTGCATTGCGGTGTGATTTTGATGCACACGCGCGGACGTCCGGAAGAATGGGGCACGCTGCCGCCTTCGCCGGACATTGTGGGCGAAGTGAGCGCCGAGCTGCGCACATGGGCTGAGGCCGCGGTGGCCTGCGGGATCGGACGCGGCCAGTTGGTGCTGGACCCGGGCTTCGGCTTCGGCAAGCGCTTCAACGAAAATTATCCGCTGCTGGCACGTTTGGATGAATTGCACCAACTGGGATTCCCGCTGCTTTCGGGGACGTCACGCAAATCGTTCATCGGACGCACGCTGGCCCGCGCGGCCCAGGGTGGACAAAAAGAAGACGCTCCTGCGGAACAGCGCCTCTACGGAACGCTGGCCACGGTCACGGCGTCCGTGATGAAAGGCGCGCATATAGTCCGCGTGCATGACGTAAAGCCCGCGGTGGAAGCGGTGAAGGTGGCGGACGAAATGTTGCGGGCTGAGAAGTGAACCAAACAACATCCTCCACGGGAGGCACGGAACATCAAAAGAGCCAGCTAGCGCTCGGTGGATATGAGCTGGTGGCTGGGACTCTCCTTTTTGCGCACCTCGTGTTTAGGCATTGCGCGAAGGTAGTCATCGAGTGCAGGAAAGCGCGACGCGCGTTCTTCCAGTCCTTGGATTGAATTCGGGGACGAGGTAAGAAAAGCAAGGAACCGCTGCAGCAACTTCGCCTGGGGAAGGAATTCTTCCAGCCACAGGAACTGTCCCTGCTCGTTCACCTCCAGGAACCACCATGCACCCTGCATGTCCACCGCGAAATCAAAAGAGCCAAAGACGATTCCGGACTCCCGGGCAAATGCTTGCAGCGCCGCTGCAACTTCCGCTGGCGTGTTGATGCTTTCCACCTGGATCTTTCCTTGACAGGCGTCCTGCCGCCAGTCAAGAGACCCTTGCGGGTCGTGCAGGACGAAGGAATAGATGTTCGGGCCCATCAGTACGGTCCGCACATCGAACTGCTTGACCACCATTTCCTGATAGATGGCCGGCGCGTAGGTGAGCACATGGTCGGCAGGCAGCGCCTCGGCCTTGAGTTCAAATGCTTCGGTGACGGCCATGGCATCGGAGCCCTCTTTTTTCCACACGTGAGGGAAGAATGCCTTGCAAATGGTCCGGCCGCGATGCTGTCCAAGAAAAGACTTCAGCGCGGCGGGTGAATTGGACATCAACGCCCGCGGAACATGGAAGCCGCAGTTTCTTGCCAGCAGGAGTTGCACGGACTTGTTGTTGATGAGCCGCGAAGCGCTATATGGATTGATGCACCTCACGGGTAGCCGTTCCAGCAGATAGGCCAGAGAGTAATGAAACCAGCGGTATTCTTCTTCCGCGAACGCTCGGTCCGCTGCACTTATCTGAGGATGGAGTGTGGCAGGCCAGGACCGGCGCAGCCAGACCACGTCCCCGGGGTCCACAGGTTGACCGCCAAGGACCATTCCGGTCTCTGTGTCCAAGGAGATGGCTGCCTGCTGGCCCTCAGTCCACCCGAGCCCGCCCCAGCTTGCCACTTGGTATCCAGCCTGCTCCAGTCCCCATTTCACAGAAGCAGCGTGGGTGTCGGTTTCACGCGCCAGAATGACGATTTTCATGTTCGCATCTTTCACAAGCCGGCCAGGAGAATCCGGCCGGGCAGAAGCCAGCCCGACAGAAACTGGCCGGCGCGCGCTGGGCCGCAGCTGTTGACCAGCGCGAAAGGGGAGACGCCTTGTGCAGGCGCCCCCTTGTTGGTTTTAGAGGAGGCTACATTCGCCGTCGTGGAAGTCGGGCGGTTCAAAGGTGCAAGGCAAAGAGGTTTTGAGATCCCCGCTCAGGGCCTCCAGCTCTTCCGGCGACAATTCGTGGGCGCCGATTCTTCCGAGCACTCTGCCATCATAGATTGACATAGGTTTTCCTTTCTTGATTGTGGGTCTTTGGATGTCCGCTAGCGTGCACGGTTGATCCTTACTTGCGACAGCCGCCAAATTTTAATGGATACCCAGGCCAAGTAAGGATGAGAAATCGCTAACTGAAAGCCTCCGCGTTCCATTTTGGAACTCTAAGTTGGGGACGATTGGCGCTTCGCGATGCCGCTGATTAAGACTTTCAAGTAACCCAAGAGCACGAAAGGTGAGCTTTTGACTTTACCTTTGAGAATCTGCCAACTTCCCGGCTGTCATTGACTTGGCAACTTCACAGAAGTAGGATTTCGCCCCAGTGATCGGAGAGAAAATTTCGCACTACCGCATCGTCGAAAAGCTCGGCGGCGGCGGGATGGGAGTTGTCTACAAAGCTGAAGACCTGCGTCTGCGCCGCTTTGTTGCGCTGAAGTTCTTGCCCGATGATGTCGCACGCGACCCGCAAGCCCTGGCGCGCTTTCAGCGCGAAGCGCAGGCAGCGTCGGCGTTGAATCATCCCAATATCTGCACCATCTACGACATCGGAGAAGAGAACGGCCGCACTTTCCTGGCCATGGAGTTCCTGGACGGCGCCACGCTCAAACACATGATTGGCGGGCGCGCGATGGACCTGGAAACCAGCTTGTCGCTGGGAATCGAGATCGCCGACGGGCTGGATGCGGCGCACGGCGAAGGGATCGTGCATCGCGACATCAAGCCAGCCAATATCTTCGTTAACAAACGCGGGCACGCGAAGATACTGGACTTTGGACTGGCGCAAGTGGCTGAGCGAAATCCCTCGGCCAGCCGCATTGCAGCAGGAGAGACACTCTCCAACGACGACCATCTCACCACCCCGGGATCAACTTTGGGGACGGTGTCATACATGTCGCCCGAGCAGGTGCTGGGCAAACAGCTCGACGCCCGATCGGACCTGTTTTCGTTCGGCATTGTGCTCTACGAGATGGCGACGGGCGGGCTGCCCTTCACCGGCAATACGTCCGGAGCCATCATGGACGCGGTGCTGCACGGAAAACCGCCGGCGCCTGGACGATTGAACCCCAAAGTTCCACCAGAACTCGATCGGGTGGTCGAGAAGGCCCTGGAGAAGGACCGCGCGGTGCGTTACCAGCACGCCTCTGAGATAAAGGCCGATCTGGTGCGGGCGCGCCGGGATTCGGACGCTGTCTCGTCGTCGAAGAACGTTGCCGTTGCGGCCATGCAGCCAACGCCGCGAAACCGTTGGATCTGGGGTCTGAGTGCTGCGGTGTTCTTCGTCCTGGTTGGATTGCTGCTGTGGCGCTGGCGTGAAACATCGGCTCCAGCGGCCGGGGGAATGTCGGCTGCCCCAGTGACGATTGCCGTTTTGCCCTTTCAAAATCTCGGCGCAGATAGGGGTGACGATTTCTTGCGCATGGCTTTGCCCGATGAAGTCGCGACAACGTTGAGTTCGGTGCGGACTTTGTCCATTCGCCCCTTCGCGACCACGGGAAAATACGCCAAGGCAGACGTGAACTTGCAGCAGGCAGGAAAAGAGATGCACGTGGGCCGGATCGTGACCGGACATTACCAGAGAATTCGTGATACGCTGCGGCTGACCCTGGAAGCTGTTGACGTGGGCGATGATCGCGTGCTGTGGCAAGAGACCATGGACCTGCCGGCTGAAGACCTGGTGGCGACACGGGAGCAGATTACCTCGAAGGTGCGGCAAAGCCTGATCCCGGCGCTGGGTGCGACAAGTGCAGCGAATGACAAAGGAACGCGGCCCACAAACGGAGAGGCCTATGACCTGTACCTGCGCAGCGTGGCGCTGGCCCATGACGGCGAACAGAACAAGGAAGCAGTCCGGATGCTGGAACGCTCTGTAGGACTGGATCCGGCATTTGCTCCGGCCTGGGCCGCACTGGGAAAGCGCTATTACTATGAAGAAGAATATGGGGTCGGGGCCACAGGCGCCATGTCGCGTACGGAGCCCGCGCTGCGGCGCGCGCTTGCTCTGGATCCCAACCTGGAGGACGCCGCGCAGCAGATAGTCAGTCTGGATACGGATGCGGGAAAGCTGGTTCAGGCCTACAAGGAAGCCAAGACCATGGTGGAGAACCGCCCGCAGAGCGGGTTCGCACACTTCACCTTGTCTTACGTGCTGAGGTACGCGAGTTTGTCCAAGGAGGCCGCGCAGGAGTGCGAAACGGCAGTGCGGCTCGATCCCGGCAACTACCAGTTCCGTTCATGCTCGAGTGTTTTCTACTTGACCGGACACTACGAGCGGGCGAGGGACTTCCTGAAACTGGATGCAGGATCGGAGTGGTCCAATAACGTGGAGATATTCATCCTCTTGCGCGAGGGAAAAACCAGCGAGGCGGTGGAGCGATTGCGCAAGATGCCGGACAGCTCGTTTTTCCACGTGCGCGCGCTACAGGCTTGTTATCAAACGCCCCGGCCTCCGGGATTACAACAAGTCCTGGAGCAGTTCGAAAAGGAGATCTTCGCCTACCGCGACCCGGAGCCCAGATACGTGCAGGCAACGGTGTTCTACCCTTGCATGGGAAACGCGTTCACGGCGCGTCTGTTGAAGTCCGCGATCGAAGGCGGATTTTGTGCGTACGACCCCTTGCAACTCGATCCGGTATTAGCAGCGTTTCGCAAAGCGCCGGAATACCCCGCTCTGCTCGCCCAGGCCAAACAATGCCAGGACCGCTTTCTGGCGGAGCGAGACCGCCCCTAGCGCCCGAGTTGCGGTAAGGAAGCACTCAGCCCAAGGTCACGACGAAGAGAGATTGCCAAAATCCACGGCGCGCCCCACGGCAGGCCGGGACAGGCGGGACAGGTCGCCGAAATTGAGAAAGCACGAGCTAACGGCTAAGTGCTAATTGCTGGGTTTTTGGTCGGGACGGGCAGATTTGAATGCACACGTCACTTCGTGACGAGTCCCCTCGCAAGCTTTTATTTGCGCGCATCCGCTGCGCTCCTGCGCGTCGCCCTCTTGGGGTGCTCGCGGTCGGCAGTTCGCAACACGGCCACGGACAATGATTGGGCTTGCTGAGAATTCCGCAGAGGAAATTTTTGGTCGGGACGGGCAGATTTGACGCCGAACAGCTCGTGCGCGGCACGAGCCCCCTCGCAAGCTTTTATTTGCGCGCATCCGCTGCGCTCCTGCGCGTCGCCCTCTTGGGG
>JBGPLR010000026.1:0-14270 GCA_041486545.1 Terriglobia bacterium | reverse complement strand
CAACATGTTTCTGCCGACCCGAATCTACCGCTGTGCGTGCGCGAGTTGTTGCAAGCCAAAGCCAAGGTTCAGCGGCTCTCGGCGGACCAAGTTGCAGCCGCGGTGGACTGGGCCGGCGTAGGCAGCCTGCTCGATCAACGCGTGGGCGCGCTTTCCCGGGGCCAGTTGCAGCGAGTGCTCATCGCTTTTGCGCTGGCCGGCGAACCCAACGTGCTTCTGGTGGACGAACCCACTTCCAGCCTGGACGAACCTTCAGAAGAGCACTTCGCTGATCTTCTGAATCGCGTCCGCGGGCAGCGCGGGACAACGCTGGTGCTGGTGTCGCATGACCTCACGCTGGTGCGCGGCTCCGCCACCCACGTTCTGTGTCTCAGCGCGAGCGCGGCTTCCTTCGGCACGGCCGCGGAGATGCTGGTGCCGGAAGTGCTGGAGCGCGTGTACCGCCAGCCGGTGGAGTTTCACGCACACGCCCTGGAGAACGACACATGAAGATCAACGCCAGCCAGATCTACGAAATGACCGCGGCATTTCTGGTGGCGATTGCCGCAGGCCTGGTGGGCGGATTCGCGCTGCTCAAGCGCATGTCCCTGGCCAGCGACGTGGTTTCTCACCTGGCCCTTCCCGGTATCGGCATCGCGCTGGTGTTCAAGCTCAACCCGCTGCTGGGCGCGGCGTCAACCTTGCTGATCGGCACGCTGCTAGTGTGGGGGATTGAAAAGAAAACCGGAATCGCCACCGAGGCGGCCATCGGCGTGGTCTTTGCCGCGTCCTTGGCAGCCGGAGCGCTCATCACACCCAAGGAAGATCTGGAGGAGGCCCTGTTCGGTCAACTGCAGCCGCTGAATTTCACAGGATTTCTGGTCGCATCGGCGGCCGCGCTGGCGATTGTCGCCGTGGTGCTGGCGCGCAAAGAACGTCTCACGCTGGCGCTGTTTTCCCCGGACTTGGCCGCGGCGTCAGGGGTGAACGTAAGCCGGATCAGCCTGGAGTTTCTCCTGCTCTTCAGCCTCACCATCCTGGTCTGCCTCAAATTCCTGGGCGCGCTGCTGGCCGGCGCGTTGCTCATGATTCCCGCCGCCACGGGACGCAGAGTTGCCAAAGGCATCAACAGTTTTCTCATGCGGTCCGTGCTGGCCAGCACCGCAGCGGTGGTAGTCGGACTGCTCATCTCCGCCAAGCTGCCGGCTTCTGTGAGTGAAGGACCGGTCATTGTGCTGGTGGCCGCCGCAGGGTTTGTAGCGGTGACCTTGGTGGCCCGCGGACAGCAGTGATGGGACCCTGCCCTTAGATGTGCTTGGGAATTTTCTCCGTGAACACTTCGTAGCCTTGGCCGGTGACGTGCACGTTGTCTTCAATCCGGATGCCGCCAAAGTTCATCATCTTGTCCACGCGGTCCCAGTTGACGTTGTCGCGGTGGCGCTGGCGCAGCTCCGGGTCCTGCAACAGGGCCGGCACAAAATAAATTCCCGGTTCAATGGTCACGGTGTAACCCGGCTTCAGAACAAGGTCAATGCGCAGAAAGCGCAGGCCCGGAGTGTCACTGCGTTTGCGGCCCGGGAGATAGCCGCCGGCGTCGCGTACGCCCAGGCCTACCATGTGTCCCACGCCGTGGGGAAAGAAGAGCGCTTGCGCATCCTGCTCCAGCAGCGAATCCACGTTGCCTTTGAGCAGGCCGAAATCAACCAGCCCCTGGGCAATCTGCCGCGACGCGCCCAGGTGGATGCTCTTGTATTCCGTCCCGGCCACGCATTTCTTCACCGCCGCTTCTTCAGTGGCCAGCACGATCTTGTAGATCTCGGCTTGCTCGGAGCTGAAGCGTCCCGACGCAGCGTAAGTGCGCGTGACGTCTGAAGCGTAGCAGCCGACCTCCGCGCCGGCGTCAATCAGGATGAGTTCGCCTGCGCCAAACGCACGGTGTGAAGGCGAAAAGTGAAACACCGCGGAATTCGGCCCGCCGCCGACGATGGAGTCATACGCGGTGCGGTCGCCGCCATGGCGGAAGAACGCCGCTTCCAGCTCAACCTGTGCCTGCCGCTCAGTGGTCCCCGCCTTCAGAAACGGTTGTACGGCTTCATATCCTGCGCGGGAAGCTTCGGCGGCCTTGCGCATCCGCTCCAATTCAATTTCGTCTTTGGGTCGCCGGACCTGATTCAGGCCTTCGCGAACGTCGGCTTCCAGCGCCGCGTCGGACGCGATGCCAGCGACGGGGCAGCCCAGGTTGGCGATACGCCGGCCCTTTCTCTTCTCCATCCACGGGCCGAAGTCTTCGAATGCGAGGCCTTCGTCGGCGACAGTGGAACCGATCCACACTTTTTCGTCCTGGGTGACGCGGGGAACAAAATCCATCCAGCCTTCTTGCGGATCGTAGGCCAGCACGCCGCCGGGACGCTCCCGGTCCGTGAGATAAAAATATTCGGAGTGCGCGCGGAAGGAATAGGTTTGGTCTGCCCGGCCGGGGATAAAGATGTAGTCGCCGGAACCGATCACCACGACTTCATTTTTCAAGTTCCACTGCGCGGCTGCGGCTTTTTGCCGGCGCTCAAGATAATTCTTCATGCGCAGGAGTATAGCGTATCTATGAAAACGTATGCAGCCGAGGAGCAGATCAATCCAGTTCGTTGTCGCTCAGTGAAACGGGAATTCGCTAACCGCTTAGCCCATTCCCCAGCCTTGTCCATCAGGTCCGCAGGTCAGCACGGTGACGCCATCTTCGGTGATGGCAATGGTGTGTTCGAAATGGGCAGCCAGACTGCCGTCGGCGGTCACGTAGGTCCAATGATCATCCAGAATGCGCAGGGCTTTGGTGCCCACGGCCACCATGGGCTCAATGGCCACCACCATCCCGGCCTGCAGCTTGAAATCACCGGTGAGCGGAGAAAAATAATTCGGCACCTGGGGCGACTCCCACATCTGCTGTCCGATGCCGTGTCCGCACAGGTCTTCCACCACGGCGAAGCCGGCGTTCCTCACGTTGGATTCCATCACGCGGGCCACTTTGTTCCACGGGATGTTGGCTTTCATCTTTTTGATGGCCAAGCGCAGCGTGCCTTCACAAATCTCCAGCAGCTTTTTCGCTTCCGCGCTGATTTCGCCCACCGGCCAGGTGACCGCTGCATCGCCGCACCAGCCCTGGTAGCGGACGCCGATGTCCACGCTGACAATATCGCCGTCCTTGAGTTTGCGCGGCCCAGGGATGCCGTGCACGATCTCTTCATTCACGGACACGCACGCGCACGCTGGAAACGGAGGAGCGCCCTGCACCTTGTGCCCCTTGAACAGGGGCTCGGCGTGGTGGTCGCGGATGACTTTTTCCACGACGGCGTCAATTTCAGCGGTAGTTGTTCCGGCTTTCACCAGTGAAGCGGCTGCCTGGTGCGCTTCCCATACCACTAAACCTGCTTTCCGCATCAACGCAATCTGCGCTGCGGACTTCTTTTCAATGATCATGCTGGACGAAATTATACCTTAGCCCTCGGGTGGGTTCTGGCGGCGCGCACGGAAAAACCTTAACCACAAAGGACACCCGTTCGGCTTCGCTCAGGGCAGGCTACGGAACACAAAGGGCGGCTCAGAAAAAGCTCGACCCGTCCAAAGTCAAACTCATGCCCCATTGGATGAATGGCAGGGATGAATGGCAGGAATGATGGGGAGCCCCGGTAGTTAAAGGCCCGCGGTCACGACGGTTTTATGTTCTGCCGATTTTGGCGATTCCGGCGATTCTGCCAATCTCTGGTAACCACTCCCACGCTTTGAACCCGATGATTTTTATGCTATCTTGTGACTGACAACTTCAAAACTGGCCTGCACTTTCCCTCAGCGGCGGCCAGATTTGCACACTCCTCAGTAGCTCAATGGCAGAGCATCCGGCTGTTAACCGGAGGGTTGTAGGTTCGAGTCCTACCTGAGGAGCCATTCTTTTCAAGCACTTCCAGAAACCACCTTTCCCAATTGGAGCCCATTGGAGCCCATTGCGTGTAAGACTTTCGCTGGAGTCTCCTTCCGATTCGCAAGAATCGCCCGAGTACGCGAGTTGATCGCTTCCATCACGCTCGTCGGTATCTGCTGCATGTAGACGTTGCCTGTGGTCTGAATGTTCGCGTGTCTCAGGATCTGCTGGGCATCCTTCATGGTTCCGTGTTTCTGTAAATCGGTGCCCACCGTCCGTCGCATCACTTGAAAAGTAACGAGCTTTCTAGGGATGCCGAGCTTGTCAGCGATGGGATGAATCCGCCATTTGAGGAAGTTCTTGGCGTGCCGCGGTACCTGACCGTTGCGTCCCGATGTTGGGAACATGAGCGCTTCCGGCGAAGTATCTGGGCACACTTGCCTCCAGGCTTCAATGATTGACCGAATGTCCTCAGGAACGGGTATTGCGTTCCAGCTGGCGTTCGTTTTCACTTTGCCTGGAAACAACTTTCCCTCATAGGCGGTGCTTTGAATAATCAGTCTGTCTCCGGAATAGGATTTCCATTGCAGACCGAATGTTTCGCTTGCCCGAGTGGCACAGAACAGGCCGATGCTCATCAGGCACAAATCGTGCGGGTCCCTGATGGAGTCGATCAGCTTGACGATCTGTTCTGGAGTCATTGTGGGCCGGCTGACGGCTCTTGTTTCTGGCATTCTGGTGTCCTCGCCGGGGTTCTCCGCAATAAACTTCAACTTCTGTGCCATCCGCACAATGGACCGTACGTTTACGTACGCGTGTTTAACGATCGATTCTGAAAATTCGCGAGCCAGATCGTTCAACAGCATCTGGATCTCGAAAGTCCCAATTTTCCGCAGAGGCGTATCTTTGAATCTCGAAACCAAGTATTTCTTGATCTCGAATTCTGTCTTATCCTTGGTCGCTGGCCGCCATTGACCACGCCGCATGGGCAGATACCGTTCAGCAACAAACCACTCAAAGGTCACGGAATCGTCAGATTTAGGAGATGGCGCCGTGCCATCCTTTCCGGCTCCGTTTTCGCGTTGGATGATTTCCTGAAGTTTCTTCTCTGCCTCATGCTTGCGGAGCTTCGATTTCAGGCCAAGGACAACTCTCTGAGTCCTTGCAACCTCCTTTCCTTCCCGGTCTCTCATGTAGACACGGAATTTGCCATACCATTTCTTAATGCGTGTGCCTTTCTCGTACACGCTGCCTTTCTGATAGACCATTGCCATGTTGGCGTTCTCCTAAATGGTCCATCGTTGGTCGCGGAGAACACCTCTGTTCATACACCACCTCCTTCGTTTTTGGAAGGGCCCCGGAGTATTTGGTGAGTCAGGAAATCTTCAACATCGGCCCATCTAAAACGGAGCAGAGACCCAAGCTTTACGGCAGGGATCCGTGGCGTCCTTCTGGTGGCATGGTCGCGAACCCACCTTTGTGAAACGCCCAGTCGGTCTGCGACTTCTCGAGGCGTGAGAAGCCGATCCTCTGGGTGCGGTTTTGTGTGCGCGGACTCATGACTGAATTCCGGGCGACTTGACCTGGCTGGAAATTTGATTGTTTCGGCGGCTGGTAATGATTTTGCGGACTGCATGTGTGTTACTCCCAAAGTCTCAGTGAGTGCTGTTTTAGGGCAATCCTAGAATTCAGTCAAACTTTCGACCGTTTACCCTGGGTCCCGTCTCCCGCAGTACCCAGCCGCCCAGGTCTGCCAGCGCCGACGCTCAAAATTTGACCGAATTTTCAGTCCGACTTAACTTCTCTCCGCCTGGACACCAAAAGGCCTGTTCAGGCCCAGGAGAGAAGTGTGTTTTCGTCCCTAGTTGACGTCCGGGAAAAGCTGCTGTCGGCCGGATACATTGCCGACGAAGTGACCATAAGCACAGTGTTTCTAGCGGCGGCACTCAAAAAACCGATCCTGCTGGAGGGGCCTCCAGGGAGCGGCAAAACCGAGCTGGCATACGCAGTGGCGCACGGCGCCCACACGGAAGTTGAACGGCTGCAATGCTTTGAAGGAATCAATGAGGAGAAGGCCATCGGTAAATTCGATGAATCGCTGCAGCGGCTGTACGTGGAACTACGTGCAAAGTCTGGACAGGTTGAATGGGAGACGGTCAAAGAAGAACTTCACGGGCGCAAGTTCTTCAGCGCCGGTCCTCTGGTGCGGGCATTGCTCCGCCCTAGTCCCTGTGTGTTGCTTATTGATGAACTCGACAAAGTCGACCAGGCCTTCGAGGCCATGTTGTTGGAGTTGTTGAGCGTTTGGCAGATCAGCATCCCCAAGCTGGGACTCGTTAAGGCTGAGAGTGTGCCGTTCGTGATGCTTACTTCGAACGAAGAGCGGCGGATCGGTGATCCACTCCGGCGCAGAAGTTTCTATCTTCGCGTGGAACATCCCACCCCGGAGCGGGAAGCCCGGATTCTTCAATTACGGATTCCTGAGGCCAGCCCCGAATTCCATGAGGACATGGCAGGCCTGGCCAAAGCCTTGCGGGGTTGGAGTCTTGAAAAACCGCCTTCCATCTCGGAAATGCTGGATCTCGCTCAGGCGCTCAAAGTCCTTGGGGAGGAGCAGATCACGCCGGAAATGCGGGACATCCTGCTGCCCCTGCTGGCTAAGACTGAGGCAGACCGCAAGAAGCTCCTTCTGCGGGATGGATTCGCCAGTCTTATCTTCGACGCTCAGCAATACCGGGCAGAAGCCAGGGAGCGACCATGAAGATTGCCTGTTTGACGTTGATGTTATTTGCAGGTTGGAGTTGCTGGGCACGCACAGCGCAAGACTCGCGCAAAGAAGCTGAGTATTACGTGGCCGTCTACGCACGGCTTTATCGGGTCCCTGTTGATTTCGTGCGCGCTTTGATCGAGCAGGAGTCGAACTGGCAGCGGTGTGCCATCTCGCCCAAGGGCGCAGCCGGCCTCATGCAACTCATGCCTGCTACCGCCGCAAGCCTGGGAGTGACCGACCGCTGCGACATCAAGCAGAACGTCTCTGCAGGGATACGCCATCTGGCACGGCTTATGGAAAAGTTCCACGGAGACCTAAGGTTGGCCGCAGCCGCATATTACGTGGGTGAGCGCGCGATCGAGGCCCGTGGGCTTCGATATGCCAATCCCGACGTTGTGGCTTATGTGGCGAGCATCCGCAAGCGCATAGATCGACAAACCAAGTTACGGAGTGCAGTTCTTCAACGCACTCCGAGGAGAACACCATGAGAGTGCACATGATATTTGTTGTTTTGCTGGCAGTGAGTTGCGGCATGGCACAGACCGAAAGTGGCAAGGTCGTGCCTAGGATCACCACGCTGCCCATCGAAGAAGGCGCGGTGACGGTGCTGCGTCTGGGCGCCGGCTACACCACTTCAGTGAGGTTGCCGGAGGAAATCAGCTCTGTGGTCATCGGCAACCCGGCGAGCTTCAAGGCCGAACACTCCGAAGCCGAGCCACGGCTGGTTTTTTTGAAGCCGATCACTACACAGGCGGCTGAGAGCAATGCCCTGATTACCACCAAGTTTGGTCAGGAGATCAGCCTGCACCTGATTAGCGCCGGCCCGGCCGCGGCAAATTCGACCGTGGATTTTCTGCTCGAATACCGACGCCCGCACAGCGTGGTCATCAGTTCGGCCGGCACAAAGGGCTTCCTCATACCCGAAGCGAGTCCCATTTCACAGCCAGCGCCAGTCAGTTCGCCTGTCGGTGCGGAGAAACTGGATGGGGTCGGCAGGGAGCTCGAAAGGCAAAAGGTAGTATCCAGTCCCGCGTGGGAAGGCAAGGAACTGCTGGTGGCGGTCGGAGAATCAATTCAGTATGAACACCAGACGCTGCTCCGCTTTTCCGTTCTCAACCATTCAAAACGCGTAGTTGAACTATTGCCCCCGCAGATCGAGTTCAGCGGCATAGCCATGCACAAGAAGGGGAAGGCACGGATCAAGGCGGAACCGATTGCCGTGTCCGAGTACAGAATGACCAGCCGCCGCCTTTCGCCGGGCGAACGCGCGGATGGTGTGGTGGTGTTCGAGCGCCCGACTTTCAAGGAATCAAGTGAAAAACTGCAACTGCAACTGGCGGAGGCGGCCCAAGTGGATCGGCCGATTCTGCTGCCGGTGCCGTTCACAGCAACCAACAGCGGAGGTAGACAATGAATCGAAGCGAGGGAAACGGACTCAAAGCGAATTCAGTGATCGAACCGGTGGTCGAGGAACGACTGGGGCAGAATAACCGGCCGGTCGAGGTACAAGGCGAAGGCGCCAGGCAGCCCTACGTGCCCGAAAAGGGCAAACAGAAACCGGCACTGAAGGGCAATACCAGGGTGCTGGTCATCGGCGGAGGGAGTGCCCTCGTTCTGCTCTTGCTGGCCATTGGGGGCATTCCACGCAAGCCTTTGGTGCCAGGCAAGAAATCCGGCACCGGCAAGCAGGAACAAGCGGCCAAACCACTTGACAGTGGCGCAACTACGGCGGGCAGCATCGTGCCGCTGATGGATAGCGGTCGCCGCCCGGACGAGGGCACAGACAAGAGCATGGTGCGTCCCGATGAAATTGCGCGCACGGCAAACAAGCAGCCGAAACCGTCCCCGGGCACAAATCTTGGCAGTATCCGGCCGTTTGAGAACACCCAACCGTGGCCCACGCCTGACCAGCCGGTCACGCCGCCGCCTTCTGTTGCCCAGGAACAAGTAACGGCTCACGAGACGACCGAGACCAAAACTGAACGCGATGCCCTGGACAAGGCTTCACTGGTGTTTGTCCGGAACACCACGGCGTCGGCTGCGCCTCCGAGACCGCAAGAGAGCAGCCCCGCGATTGATTTTGGCATCGGCCTGGCGCCGGGGACCCGCCTGCGAGCCCGGCTCGAATCGGCTGCCAGCACGGCGGTCCAGACGCCGGTGGTCGCAGTCATCGAATACAACTACGAGCAAAACGGCGAGATTGCCATTCCTGCGGGAGCAAAGGTCTTTGGGCGATTGGAAACAGCGGACCGCTCTGGGTACATCGCAGTACACTTTGATTCCTTGATGTTGCCCGATGGGTCTTCGATCAGCATAGAGGCTGCCGCCACCGATCTTGAGCTTCGGCCGTTGAAAGGGAAGGTTGAGGGCAAGCACACCGGGAAGAATATCCTAGTGCGTTCATTTGCCGGGGTGGGTGAGATCGCGGCCGCATTGGCGGGCAGAAGCAGCCTGAATCAGCCCTTGAGCTCAGGCGATCTCCTGCGGGGAAAAATGAGCAACAACATCGCCCAATCTTCCGACCAGGAAGTGGCGAAACTGGCGATCACCGAGCATCTAGTGGTCTCCGTGCCGGCGGACACCGAGATTTATGTTGTGCTGCAGAAGCCGACAAAGCCAAGAGTTCAGAATTCTCGGGTACAACTTCCCGCGCCAACGCAAACAACGAATCAGCCCGGGATTGAGGACTTGCGGCAATTGTTGCAGTTACAGAAGGAGCTGAGTCAGGCGCCCAAGCCCTCGCCAGAATAAGCTCGTGGTATCTGGGCAAAAACCTCAAGGCAGTGCCGGTTACCCAATTAAAGTCATGGAGCAACCGGTAGGGATGTCTGGGATGACCCCGTTCCGGGGCTTGTGGGATTGGCTTATGGGAGAACAGGAAGTATAGTGCAGTGGCGGGATGTCGTGGGTTATGGCGGGAAGTCGCGGTTTGGCGGGCCTACGGCGCGTTTGACAGGCGGCGGATGGCTGCAGTGGCCTACGGCGGCTGAGCGGCGCACGCGGCGTAAGTGTTTGAGAATACGTGGCAACTGACAACGATGATGGACTTCCAACTGACAACTGGCGTTTTGGCGCGATGGGTAGCGCGCTGACGCGCATTCCACGCGGTCCTAAAGCCAACTGACAGGCCGCTCAGCTGGTGACAATCCCACTGACATCCTACTGACATCATTTCGCGCCCCTGCGGGCCAAAGCGTGGTGGCTTTCGGCCTGCTTTTGAACTCAACAACGGAGTCGTGGATCACGCGCCACCATCCGCGCGGGCACAATTGCCGGGTCCACTGGCACACTATGAACGAGGTGAATGCCTTCGTTCAGGAGCATATAAAGGAGCATATAAAGGTTGCTGCTGACCACTGTGCTGTGCGGGTCGCCATGGGGCATCATGGGCGAACAGAGGGCGAACTTGGCACTGCAGGCTAAGTCCTGTATTTTCGGCTACACTGCAGCGCAAGTCCTGTTTTACTGCAACGGAGCGGCTGCAGCCCCAGCTTACTTAGACTCCATGAAGAGATGATGCCACTTTATAATAGTGCGAATCTCAACATGCCAGACGACACGGTAATTCAGTTCAAAGAACGCATCAGCCCATACAGCGATGCTTTCGACCAGTTGTGTCTAACCTGTGCAGCAGTCCGGATCGAAGACAAATGGGTGTCGGCCTATACGTGTTTGGCGCTCAACAACTCTACAGATGCTGGAGCGTTTCAGCCGCGGATCGTTAAGGCGGGATCAGAATTTGTTGCTCTTTTCCTTGCGTACTCGACAGATGCATTCGACCGGGTTTTGAAGGAAGTTGAGAAGGGCTGCCTATCGCTAGCTGTTCACAATGAGAGATATGAGATTTTTTTGCACCGTGCGGCAGCCGGTATGAAGAGCCAGAGTGTCAGCTCGCAAAATGCGCTGTTTGGAAATATTTGGAGACCGGACAGAGAGTGGGCTGAGAACAAGATGGCTTATCGTCCGAGCATTCAGATCCAGGCTAGTGGAGATCGTTTCTATGAACTGTTTTCTCAGGATGCTAATGAGCGGATTTCAAGACAACTTCGAGCACACATTCCACCCTACAATGGCTTGGACGGGCTTCTTCAGTTCATGGGAAGCAGGAACCGTCCGAACAGCTCGGGCAACGAAGCGCTTATCGAGATAAAGGCCGTCTTACCGTTTAGTACGAGCGTTCAGGAAGAACAGGTGTACGTGGAATGCCCAGAATCTCTGGTTTCAAAACTGTCAGTGTTGTTCTTTTTCAGCTCTCACGAATCAATGACTGTGACGTATTCAGAGGACCTTGCCATCACAAGTCGTTCAAAGTGGGCCACGATGCCATTTCGTATTCCGTGGCCACTCACGGCGTCACAAGCCGAGGCCCACATTCGTTATAACGGGGAGGAACTGGAAAGAATCACCCTTCGTCACTGGGCAACTGGAGCAAATTGGCGTGTGATGGTGGATTCATATTTTGATCCCGACTCAAAGCTCCTGAAGCAAGCCCTGAGGGGAGAGGGCCAAGGACTGAAAGAAGAAAAGCGGAGCGAGGCTTTTGAGCAAGCGATCGCGAGATTGCTAAACCTCGGAGGAATAGCGGCGACTTGGCATGGCGCTTTGAGGCATAGTGGCAAACCAGATGTGGCGGGCTATTGCGAAATTCCGGGCCGGAGGGTTGCGCTGATTGGGGAATGCACTTTAGAAAAGCCGAGCGCAAAGCTGTCGACGCTCAAATCTCGGGTAAGTAAGTTGCGAGAATCAACAGCAGAAGTCGCTGACGTACTTGCAGTCGTTTTCACGGCCTGCGACCCTGCTGAATCAGATTATGCCGGAGCTGCCCAATCTGGCATTGCGCTTCTTGGTTGCAATGAAATCGCAAGAATTCAAGAGCTAGTCGAAGCTAATGCAGGCGCAAACGCGATTATTAAGCAGATTGAGAATGCAATGATGCTGCACGACCTTCCAAGGATCACGCGCTGGGAACCGAGATACTGACCATCGCGCCCGTCGGTGTCATGGTAATTCCTCAGAGTTCCTTGGGCCATTGGATGGGGAAACGTGGCTGAAGCAGCTTTACTACTTTTGTGCAGCATTCTTAACTGACGATTACTTCAGCTCCGAGCGACAAGCGGAGCAGCCGTGGAGACGGGAGGACCATATGCCCTTAGATTCTATGGAGCATTCGCTACCGCTTGAAGAGGAGTTTATTGACCATTCCGGGCATTCTCGTCGCTTCCGCATATCCATTCGAAAACTGGCGGGAGAAGATTTCTACCTCGACGCTATGGATTTGTCGCAAGCCGAAGGTTATCGTTTTGAAGTTTATTCGGCTGTGTACTCCGTTTCCGGGATTGGCTCAGCTCTTGGGAAGCTTCGGCAGAAAATTCGCGGGGGGATTTCCACTCGTTATTTGCATGTTGATGCGGAGGGAAAGAAACACTTGACGCACAATGAAATGCGCGGCCGGATTTCCGATGACGGAATCCTTGTGGATGGTGCGGTGCTTCGTTTCAGCGATTTGGAGAGGATATTGACCACATACGAGGGATTCGAAGTCTCCATAAGAATCGATGGTTCTGCCGAATAGCGACACGTAGCGATGGTCCGCAGCTGTGACAGACTTCGACCATTGCTAAAAGAGAACCACATCGACTTCAGAACGAAGTGATCGAGCAGAAGAGAAGCACTGCTGTTTCGGGAAGCGGCCGCACTTCAGGTTCTCTCTTGGGTCATCTATTAGGCTTCAATTTCCGATCGGGACAGGCAGATGCCCCTGGTACAGAGGAATCCAATCCTGAGGGAAGCAACTTCGGAGTTTCTGGGCAAAAACCTCGACACACTGCCAGTTACCAAATCTTTCCCTAAAAAGAGACCGGGTTCTTCACTAACACGCTCGTTCCAGAGTCCGGTCCAGCAATATCAACGTGCTTCTGAAGTGCCCGCCATCAACTTTCTTTGGCGGCCGAGCCACACACAAGTCTGCAAGCGGCGCCAACCGCTTTCCGCAGTGAATTGACCAGCCGAAGAATCGAAATTCAGACGGCTTGAATTTGCACGAATATTGGAGCCGCCCTATCTTCCGAATCGCGACGGAGCAGCAGCAAGCTGCGAGTCGGGAGAAGCGCTTATGAAGTCCCTGAATCTGCAAAGCAGGCGCCAGAGGATTCTGGCCACAGGCCTGCTGATGTTTGTCCTCGTCCAATTTGTTCCCCCGATAGCCACCGCCCAAAACCTCGGTGGAGCACCCGCCACTAATAAGGCGGTCCAAGGCCAGACGGCGGCCCAGCCCGAAGGCGCATTCCTGAATCTGGTCAACTGGATCGGTAACGTGATCGCGCCGGTGGGGGCCGTGTTGTGCGTGGTCATGGCCGTCGTCAACTACACCCAAGGTCGTGGCGTGGCCCGCTGGGCCATCGCAGCTGGTGGATTGCTCCTGGTTTCCGGTCTGACCAGGCTGATCGAGTTTTGGATTTCCCAGGGGACCGCGGGAATTTAGCGCGACGCGGCAGTGGAACATCCGGGTGAAGCATGACGATACCGCAACTACTGGTCGATTTGCTGCAACTGCTGTTTGACATGGCGGTGCCGGCGGCGATGTGCACGATGGCGCTGGCCGGATTGGCGTTACGGCAGGAGGGCGGCGTGAACTTCGAGGTCGGCGGCAAGTTCCAGCGGTGGATGCTCTGGTCGGTGATCCTGCTCACGCTGCCCCAGTTCCTTTCTTGGTTTGCGGCCCAGGGCATCACGCTGCCGCCGCAGGCGGCCGGGATCAGCGGACCGTGGCTGAGAAGTATCGAGACCAGCATCACGAGTTTCGTCACCGACGTGGTCCTAACCCGGCTGGTTCCGGTCCTGGCTGCTTTCTTCGTCCTGAAAGCCGCACTCGATGCGGCACAGGGGCGGAGTCCGTTTGGGTCGGTGATATCAGCCATGTTCCTGCTGACGATCTCGGCCAGCGTAACGATGATGCAGAGCTGGAATAGCAGGTCAACTTTCGCAACGACCGACATGCTAGCTTCGCTGTGGAACTACTTGGCCGGGACCATTCTCCCGGAGGCGGCGGGTCTGGCTGTGGTTGGGGCGGTCATCAATTACTCGCGACAAAGGCCGGTTACACCCTTGGTCGCATCGGCCCTGGCATTCCTGAGTGTGTCGGCCCTATGGAAGCTTGTCCAGGCAATGGTCAGGTGAGCGGGAATGGGGGTGATCCATGTTTGAACACGGACTGCTGAACCTGACCAACTGGACAGGCAATGTGATCATGCCGACTCTCGCTGGGTTGTTTTTCGCGGCGGCCATTTACCAGTTCAGCAAGGCGCACCCCTACTCCCATTTGTCATGGGCGGGATTCGCTGCCCTGATGTGCTCGGGCTTGTTGCGGGCTCTCGAAGGCTTTGCCCAGCAAGCCGGCGCGAATGATCCGGACCGCTACTGGATATCGATTCTCACACTGGTGAACTGGGTGGGGAATGTGATCCTGCCGCTGTACGGGGTCATACAGGTCGTGATTATGGTCCTGCATTGGGCCGGAGTGCTGGAACGCATGACCATCGGCGAGGCCTGGGTGCGCAATCTGGTTTCGGCCATGATGTGCTTCGGATTGTCGGGGTTGTTGCGGCTGGGCGAATT
>JBGPLR010000025.1:0-14449 GCA_041486545.1 Terriglobia bacterium | reverse complement strand
CTGGCGCGCAACAACATCATCTTTGCGCGCAAACACTTGCCGCTCCGGCTCTGGCCCACCAAGATGCCTTTTTTCTGCGCCTGGATGGTTTACCGCACCCTGTTTTTTGCCGCCAGGCTCGACTGGGACAAAGTCTGGTCCTTATATAAAGGTGCGTGGGCGGGCTGTACCGCGAAGCTGCCCAAAGAAGACACGAGATTGTAAGGGAGCGCCTGCTGGATGAAAGTCTTGATGCTCCACAACCGTTACCTGGTCTCCGGCGGAGAAGACCACGCCACCGCCGCCGACGTCGCCCTCCTGCGCGAACACGGCCACCAGGTGACGCTGCTGGAGCAGGACAACACCGCCATCACCGCGCTGGGCAAGACCAGGACGGCGATCGGCACGCTTTGGTCTTCGCGCTCGCGGGCCCGCGTCGAAAAAGAACTGCATACTGGCGACTATGACATCCTCCACGTCCAGAACTTTTTTCCGTTGTGGTCTCCGTCTGTGTATTACGCCGCGTCGCGCTGCGGGATTCCGGTAGTGCAGACTTTGCACAACTACCGCCTCTTTTGTATCAACTCCTTCTTGTTTCGCGACGGCCATGTTTGCGAAGACTGCCTGGGCAGGGCGATGCCGTGGCCGGGAATTGTCCATCGCTGCTATCGTGACAGCCGCGCCGGCAGCTCGGTGGTGGCCGCAATGATTGGTTTGCACAACATGATGGGGACTTGGTCCAGCAAAGTGCATAGGTACATCGCGGTGTCGGAGTTTGCCCGCGACAAGTTCATTTCTGCCGGCCTGCCACCGGAAAAGATTGCGGTGAAGCCAAACTTTTTGCATCCTCGGCCTTCGCCTGGGACCGGCGGTGGCGGGTATGTGCTTTACGTCGGACGATTGAGCCCGGAAAAGGGCATCGCCACCATGCTCGATGCCTGGAAAACGGCCAGCAATCCGCTGCCGCTGAAAGTGGTTGGCGATGGCCCGCTGAAAGACCTGGTCATCGCTGCAAACAAGTCCACGCCGAGCGTCGAATACCTGGGCAGCAAGTCGCCCGCAGAAGTGATGGACTTGATGCGCCAGGCCGATCTCCTGGTTTTCCCTTCGATCTGGCAAGAGACCATGGGCCGCACGGTGATGGAGGCATTTGCCGTGGGCACATCCGTGCTGGCTTCCGCCATCGGCCCCATGCTCTCCATGGTTGTGCCAGCCAAGAACGGTTTTCATTTCACCCCGGGCGATGCCGGTGCTCTGCGCGAGCAAGTGGAATGGTGTTCGCGCAACCTCGAGCAGGTCCGCGGACTCAGGAGAGGAGCGCTGGCGTCTTTTGACGAGAAGTACACCGGGGCTTTCAGCGCGCGAATGCTCTTCAGCATCTATCGCCAGGCTCAGGCCGCGCGAGGATGAAGCCAGACCTCCATGCTGTGCACGGCAACTCTGCTCCTTGGCGAACACCTCGATTCACTCCTTGCCGGCCTAATTTCCACTTGCTAGGAGGTGGTTCGGCAACCGTCTTTCCATGTTATTCTCAGTCAACTGTTAGCTAACTAAATCGCGTCATCGCTTGTGGATAGTCGCTTAGGAAGCCTAGGATTTCGGCGTGTTCAGCCCAGGAGGGAGCTTGAGTATCGCGGTCATCACCGGTTCAGCAGGGTTAGTTGGGTCAGAAGCTGTCCGTCATTTTGCCCAGCAGGGTCTGGGCACCGTCGGCATAGATAATGACATGCGCAAGTATTTTTTTGGCCCGGAAGCTTCTACCGAGTGGCTGCAAAAGGAGTTGATCGCGTCCGTCCCCGGCTACCGGCATCACTCGGTTGACGTGCGTGATCGCCAGGCCATCCTCAACTTGTTCAAGAAATTCGGTCGGGACATTTCTTTGGTCATCCATGCTGCGGCCCAGCCGTCGCATGATTGGGCCGCGCTGGAACCGCTTACTGATTTTGAAGTGAACGCTTGCGGCACGCTGCACCTGCTGGAGGCGACCCGCCAGTTTTGTCCGGACGCCCCCTTCATCTTCACTTCCACTAATAAGGTGTACGGCGACGCACCCAACCATTTGCCGCTGGCGGAGCAGGCGACGCGCTGGGAACTGGAAAAGGACCACAAGTTTGCCGCCTGGGGAATCACGGAAGAGATGTCCATTGACCAGTCCTTGCACAGCGTTTTCGGCGCGTCCAAAGTCGCGGCAGACGTCATGGTGCAGGAGTATGGCCGTTACTATGGCTTGAAGACTGTTTGTTTCCGCGCCGGCTGCCTCACCGGCCCCAACCATTCCAGCGCTCAACTCCACGGCTTCCTGGCATATTTGATGAAGTGCACTGTGGCCGGAACGCCGTACAAGGTCCTTGGATACAACGGCAAGCAAGTGCGGGACAACCTACATAGCTCTGATCTGATTCGCGCTTTCGCTTTGTTTTTTGCGAAGCCCCGGTCGGCGGAAGTCTACAACATCGGTGGTGGCAGGTTCTCCAACTGTTCCATGCTGGAAGCCATTGCCATGTGCCAGGAGATTTCCGGCAGCAAGCTGAACTGGGAATATGTGCCCGCCCACCGCACCGGCGACCATATCTGGTGGATCAGCGATATCAGGAAGTTTCAATCTCACTATCCTGGCTACATGTTGCAGTATGATGTGCCGGCCATTCTCCGCGAGATGCATGACCAGGACCACGAACGCCGGGGAGTGTTGACGCGATCAGCACACGCATGAAACCTTCCTCCAAAAACAACCTGATCGGCGTGCTGGTGGACGGCGTTGACCGTCAGACGGCCATCAACATGGTGATGGAGGCCGCCCGGGAGGGCCGTGGTTTCTCGGTCTCGGCTCTGGCGGTGCACGGGGTGATGAGCGGAGTGTTGGACGTGACTCATCGCTACCGCTTGAACCACCTGGACCTGGTCGTGGCTGACGGACAACCCGTCCGTTGGGCGCTGAATCTTCTCCACTCAGTTGGCCTTCGCCAGCGCGTTTACGGCCCCGCCCTCACGCTGGACGTGGTCCAGCGCGCAGCCGAAGAAGGAATTCCAGTGTATCTGTACGGAAGCACCCAAGAGGTCCTTACTCTCCTGTGCGCCAGCCTGCGGCAGCGGTTTCCAGGAATCAAGATCGCCGGCGCGGAGCCTTCACAGTTCGTTCGCATCAGCCCGGAAACCGCGGACGAAATCTCCGCCAGGATCAAGCAGTCCGGCGCCCAGATTGTTTTTGCCGGCCTGGGCTGTCCCCGCCAGGAAGTGTGGGCTTACGAGTTTCGCAACCGCTTGAACCTGCCGATTCTGGCCGTTGGAGCGGCCTTCCCGCTCCTTGCCGGCACTCTGCGCATGGCGCCCAAGTGGATGCAGGACAACGGACTGGAGTGGTTGTTCCGCCTCTGCCTGGAACCGCGCCGCCTCTGGCGCCGATATCTCCTGCTGGGCCCTGCCTACCTGGTGCTGGTGCTGGGACAGTGGACGGGCATAAGTTTTCGTCCCGAAGGGAAGCAGCCGGAACAAGAGGTATTGCCCGGCTAGCTGCCCGGCAACGCCGCTGTGAGCAAAAGGGGACATCCAGATCGCGCGCCATCGCATACAGTAGATTCCATCCTCATTTCTCCCGCCAAACCGTCCGCCGGCCCTAAAGACGATCGTAAGGCGGAAGAAGGAATCATGACCACCTTGCTATTCACGATAGCGGTCTCTGCGGCGTATCGCGGCACCCAGGAAATTTACTCGGCACAAGTGATCGCCCCCAATGGCGAAAAGCTTTATCGTTGCGAGGAAGCGCCCTCCATTTCAGAGGCCGTGTCGAAGGTGGTCAAGCAAATTCAAGACCAGGAACACAAGAGCGCGTCCAGCAAATAGAAAATTTCCCTGGAGCAACGCGCGCCGCGACTGACCAGCCGCGTCAATCTTTCGTGTGCTCCAATCGCCAAAAAGAAAAAGCTCCCGCAAAAGAGCTTTTTCATGGTTGATCCGGATATTACGCTCAGGAGTTTCGGAACCCAGGGCTCGGTTCGCCCAAACCGTCCTGCCAGGTGCACCGAAACTCCAGAGCGCAGCGCAGCTATTGTTGGCAACTATAGATAAACCCTGCCAGCAGCGCTGTCCCCTTTTATACAGTTTCCAAAAACCTAGATGGCTTTACACAAGGCTTGATGGCCTTTCGGATCGGTAGTATCTTCCTTTCTGGGTTCGTAGGGATAGGTGTTGAACGATGCTTTACCCGGCCGGAATTTATTTCTAATTTATTTCTAAGAAAACGTGGGAGGATGACAACATCAAGATCCCGTTGAAAAAGCGAGCCCGTTTCAATCCAGAAGCCTTTCTTTCCCAAGCCGGGCTGGGACGGAGTATCGTTCGTCTGGACAAGGGACAGGCGCTATTTTCACAGGGCGATCCTGCGGACGCTGTGTTTTATGTCCAGACGGGCAAGATCAAGCTCCTGGTGGTTTCCAAGAGCGGTAAAGAAGCCACCATCGCCCTGCTCGGCCCGGGGGATTTTGTGGGCGAAGAGTGCATCTCAGCCGCGCAGCCGCGGCGCATTGCCACCGCCGTGACAATGACCGATGTTGAAGTGCTCAAGATCGAAAGAGCAGCCATGTTACACGTGCTGCATCACGAACATACCTTTTCCGACATTTTTGTTTCCTACCTGCTGGCCCGCAACGCTCGCGTGCAGGAAGACTTGGTGGACCAGCTTTTCAATTCCAGCGAAAAACGGCTGGCCCGAATTCTCCTGCTGCTCGCGCAGTTTGGCAAAGAGGGCAAACCGGAGACGGTAATTCCCAGAATAAGCCAGGAAGTGCTGGCGGAGATGGTGGGCACCACTCGGACACGAGTCAATTTCTTCATGAATCGTTTCCGCAAGATGGGTTTTATTGAATACAACGGAGAAATCCGTGTGCACGGTTCGCTCCTGAACGTCGTCCTTCATGATTAGCTAGGACGCCCCGCCGTCGCCGGGCCTTGTGTTTTACCTGGCACGTGGCTTTTGCGCAGCCGGCGAATATGGCAGAGGGTCTATGAAGCTGTCCAATTGAGTACAGTCTTTGACCCGCTGCGTATGGCATCATGTTAGTGGCCGAAATAAGACTCAGGGAAATAACACGATGCCCCGTTTCCATGCCGGTGCTTCTCTTGCAGTCCTTTTTCTTTGCGCCGGGCTGCACCAGCCCGCCATGGGGCAGCAGGGCGATGCCCCAGAGCTACGCTCGCGCCCCACGCTGACGGCGCAACAAGTGGTCGAAAACTTGGTCGAGATGAACCAGGAGCGCGCCCACGCCTTGCGCGCTTATGAAGCGATGCGGGTCTACCGTCTTGCCTACCGGGGATTCCCGGGCGCCCGAAGCGCCGAGATGGTGGTGAGCCTGAAATACCGTTCGCCGTCCACAAAAGAGTTCACCGTGGTTTCTTCCTCGGGATCCAAGCTGCTGATAGACAAGGTGTTCAACAAGCTCTTGCAAAGCGAGCAAGAGGCTTTCGAAAACCGGAAGCACACCGCCATCAACGCGGAAAATTATGACTTTACCCTGGCGGGTTTTGAAGAATCACCCAGCGGTTCGTTTTACGTTCTGGATGTGAAGCCGAAGACCAAGAACAAGTTTCTCTTTCAGGGGCGCATCTGGGTGGATGCCCAGGCATTTGCCGTGGCGCGGATTGAGGTCCAACCTTCGAAGAACCCCTCTTTTTGGATCAAAGACACCAAGATCGAAGAAGTGAACATGAGGGTGGCCGATTTCTGGCTGCCTGCGCACAATCACAGCGTAACCTCAGTACGCCTGGGCGGCCACGCTGATTTCACCATCGAATATAAGGACTACCAGATCACAGACGCCGCTCCTTTGGACAAGCTCCGCAGCGTGGCGCAAACCTCGAAGTAGTCACCGGATAACGGTTCAGTCGCCTTTCAGCTTAGCCAGCAGGATCGGTTCCAAGGGTATGCCACCATTCCAGCCAACGATTTCTGTGTTTTTTAATGACTTTCAAGAATACGGTTTATTCACAAAATAAAAAGGCTGCTGTCTAGTATCTTTACTTTTCTTTCTTTCCCAAGATTGACAGTGAATAGAGCGGCAAGTCAATTTGACAAGAAGTGTCACTCGCGATGCCCAGTTCCACTTCGGAACTCCGATTAAGTTTCATTCTTAAGTCCATCAGATATTTGTTGACATCGGATGTCTTTCTGGCATAAGACTTGGCAACAAGCCTGTGAGGAGCCAGAAGATTTTCGGCAAAGTTGGAACTTGGATGTGCCTTGAGGCTGCACTACCCGCCCCAAAGCGACTATCTGGCCGAGCAGCTCGACTTACCTGACAAGCCGAATCATCAAGGCAGCTTGTCAGTCAGATAAATCCGTTTATCCACATCGAAACGAATTGGCGGCGGACCCAATCGTTCGATCCTCAAACCACATTCGTCTCAAGGTACTGTGGCAAATCGCTATCTGCGAAAAAACATCGGACACACAACTGCAGCGGTGAACTACTGGAAGCCATGAACGCCGCGCGGTTCCGTGATGGCCCAAGAAGGGGAAGCATCGGGCACGCCCAACGAGGCGACTACGCCAGTTGGGCAAAATGTAGACGGATCAGCACTTCCGCCCTGACGTTCCAGCAGCGTGAGCGAGCAGCTTTGCGCGCAGGACGCCAGAGGTGGCGGCGCTGTGCCGCCGTAGGAGGGTTCCTGTGTCAAGCTCCCGTTCCCACGCACTCGCTGCGAGCAGCAAAAACACCAAACGTACCGCTGCGAGAGATTTGTCCGGATTTAGCGCTGCTCCTTCTCAGCCTGCAGCACCGATTGTCGCAGTCCAAGAGAGGCGCGTCCGCAAAATCCTGCAGACCATAGAGGCTGAATCTCCCCGCAACATCTTTGATCTGGCGCAGGAATTCAATCTGAGTCCGTCGCACCTTCAGCATGTTTTCAAGCAGCAGACAGGGACCTGCCTCGGACATGTGCTCACCGAACAGCGGCTGCAGCGGGCCGCGCAACTTCTCGTCGAGAGCAACTTGAGCGTCAAGGAAATTGCCCACCAGTCGGGCTATGAACACACGTCGAGTTTTATTCGCGCGTTTGAGCGCCGCTTCCAGCAGGCGCCGCGCCGCTACCGCCAAACCAGGTGAGTGGGCAAAAGAAAAGCAGAAAATGCTAGTTCGTTTTTGCTGCGCGCAGCAGCAATCACAGAAAATGCTAATAAACAGCCGTTTTGGCTAAGTGGTGTGTGTTGACCGTCACAGCATTTCAAACTAGTTTCGTCTCCTGCAACTTTGAGGACTGTACGGCCGCAGACTCAAAAGGAGGCATGAATGTACTACAACGTCTTCGGAGAAAAGGTCTCCAAGCGCCGCTTTAAGGAGATGTGCGACGCCGCCAACAACCGCCGGGAACTGATTGCCGCCGGGTTAACCAGCCGGCGCGACCTCTTTAAAATGGGGCTGCTGACAGCGGGCGGTATGCTGGTCGCCAAGAGCGGCCTGAGCGCGCGGGCCCAAACCACACAAACCAACAATCCTCCTAGCTCAGGGTCTAACACCAGTCCGGGCACAAACCAAAACTGCGTACCGGGCAACCAGACGGCCAGCCCGAGGACCAGGCCATTTATCGATCCGCTTCCCGTCATGCCGCTCGCGCAGAAGGTAGCAGCGCTGAGTCCCGCGCCTACGGAAAACCCGAACACCGGGGCTGGAGAAGTTCGTGCGGCCCCCTTCCAGGCCCCGCTCATCGATCCCAATCGCTTCCCGGTGGTTCCGGCGACGCTTTACAACATCCACCAGAGGCAATTCACGGCGCGGCAGACGAGTGATACCGCCCTTCCTGTGCAGACCCTTTGGGGCTTCGACGACGGCAGCGGCACGCGCAGCCCGGGACCGACCTATCAGGCGTTCTACGGCAGACCCCAGATCACGCGCAACACTAATTCGCTGCCCACTGTAACGCAGAAGAACAATACGGGTTTCGGATTCCCCTCCGTAACCACGCACCTGCACAATGGGCACACGCCTTCAGAGAGTGACGGCAACCCCTGCGACTTCTACACCAATGGGCACTTCTGCGACCAGTACTATCCAAACGTGCTGGCCGGCTTCAACTCCACCAATGCTCCCAGTGGCGACATTAACGAAGCGTTGGCTACGCTGTGGTACCACGATCACCGGGTGGACTTCACCTCGCAGAACACTTACAAGGGCCTGTTCGGATTCTATTGCCTGTTCAACAATCTGGACACCGGCAATGAAGACACCGGCTTCCGACTCCCCAGCTTCCCGCAGTTCGATATCCCGTTGGCCTTCAACGACAAGGTGTACGACCCGACGACCGGCCAGTTGGTGTTCGACCTATTCAATTTGGACGGCATCCTTGGCGACAAGTTCCTGGTCAACGGGAAGATCCAGCCATTCTTCCAGGTTTCGCCCCGCCGCTACCGCTTCCGCATGCTGGATACCGGCCCCTCGCGTTTCTATGAGTTCTTCCTCACCGATCTGAACAATTTGAGCGCAACGAATCCGTACTTCCTGATCGGTACTGACGGCAACCTCCTGCCCAATCCTGTGCAGGTGAACAGCGTCCGTATTGGTCCTGCGGAGCGTGTGGAGGTCATCATTGACTTCAGCAAGTTTGCCGGCAAGACCATCTACTTGGAGAACCGCCTGAACCAACTCAACGGTCAGGGGCCAGCGGCCATTGACAGTCAAGTCGCCGCCCAGAACGCCACTACCACGGAATGCAGTCTGGTTCTCAACTCAAACCAGCCTGCAATTCTGCCGGCCGGAGCAGGCAACCTGGTGTTGCAGTTCAGGGTAACCGGTCCGAATGTGAAAGACGACAGCGTAGATCCGGCAACGAACCCAACCTTCTACCAACTCCCCGACACCACAGCGGAACCGCGGATCGTCCGCACCTTCAAATTTGACCGCTTGAATGGCCAGTGGTCTATCAACGGCCAGTTTATGGACTGTACCCAGTTCCGCTTCGCGGTGCAGCAGAACAGCGTGGAGCAGTGGCTCTTGACCAACCTCACCGGAGATTGGACCCACCCTGTGCATATTCACCTGGAGGAGCACCAGATCCTGAGCCGCAACCGGGCGAAGCCAACTGTCCCGGCCGACAAGGGGCGCAAGGACGTAACCCAACTACATCCCAACGAGCGCGCACAGCTGTTCTTCCGCTTTCGCGACTGGCTGGGCAAGTACCCCATCCACTGCCACAACGTGGTCCACGAAGACCACGCCATGATGGCGCTCTGGCATGTCGTGGCCCAGGGCGACAACGTGCTGGTGCCATAACGCTGATGCGTTTCTGCTTCCCGGGCCGAAAGGCACGGCCCAGGGAAGCGGAGAGGAGACCTTGATTTATGCATGACATCTCAAGAAGGAAGTTGTTGAGCTGGGCGGCGACGGCGCCTCTTGCTGGAGCGGCGGCGGTGGCTGCCGGAGCCATCGGCAGCGCCGGCGCGGAGCAGACCCAGTCTGACCTGGCGCGCCAGCGTATCCAACGCTTGCATTTGCCCAACGTTCCGTTGCTCACGCACGACGGAAAGAAAGTGCGGTTCTACAACGACCTGGTCAAAAACAAGATTGTCACCATGAACTTCTTCTTTGCCAAGTGCGACGAGATTTGTCCCCTGGTTACTGCCAACCTGGCGAAGGTTCAAAACCTTCTTGGCGAGCAGGTGGTTGGCCGGCAAATGTTCATGTATTCCATCACCCTGAAGCCGGAAGAAGATACGGTGGACGCGATCAAGCATTACCGGGAAATGTACAGGGCCAAGCCGGGCTGGACTTTTCTTACGGGGAAGCTCGATGACATTGAGACTCTGCGCAGGGGCATTGGTTTCAGTTATCCGGATCCGGCGATTGACAAGGACAAAACGCAGCATATCGGCAACGTGCGCTATGGGAACGAACCGTTGATGCTGTGGGCCGCGTGTCCGGGGATGGCCCATCCAGAATTTGTCGTCGAATCCATCTCGTGGATGCTTCGGCCCGAAACCAATCGCATTCAGGCGCCCTGAGACCTCTTGGGTCAAAAAGTCTCGTTTGTTGGAAAAGTTTTCAATTCCGGAGGCCGGGTCAATCCCGGCAATCGCCGGAGGAAGGAATCAAGTGATGAAAAGCATACGAAAGCATGCTTCTCCGTTTGTTACCGTTTTGGCGCTGGCAGGGCTGCTGTTCCTGGCGGTCCCCAAAATGGCGGCCCAGCAGGATGCGCCTCCAATCGTCGGAGACGCAGACGACACATTCAACCCTCCGCCTTGCGATTTCAGCGATACCTTCTACGGGGATAACGGGCTCGACCCGACCCAGCTAGTCGGTCGTTTCGGCAGCGCCCGGTTGACGGGTCCGCCGGCAAGGGGCACCCAGGTCAACTGGAAAGCGGACAGCACTTGCTCCACCAAGGATCCTACCCACAGAAATTTCCGCATCCTGGCCACCACCGGAGGGTTCATCGACGATGGAACCGGTAACGCCACCGAATTCATCTCCATCCTTGCCTTCGTGACTAACCAGGTTGCTTTTGAAACCAACTACACGCGCCAGGTCGGGGGCAGCACAATCTCCATCGCCAACGGCCAAAACCCTCGCGGCATCGCGATGCAGGACGTTGTCGGTAACTTTGAGGCCTATCCGGCGCCAAAACAGAGGCTGGCTAACGGCACTTTCGCCACGAACCCCTGCCAGTCCGATATGCAGAGTCCTCTTGCGCCTCCTACACCCTGCTTCGATCTGAGCACCGTGAATGCGGCGTTCACCCCAAACCTCCGGCAGGACTGGAGATTTGCCACCAACCGCAACGCCATGGACGGCAGTGACGGCAACTGCATCAGTACCGATCCCAATGTATGCGGAGATGGCCCCCACGACAGCCCGTTTGGTTACTTCTGCGACGATCTGCTGGGAATGTGGATTAACACCTACTTCTGGTACACCGTAGATCCGGCACATCCCGGGCCGGTTTGCGGGCCGATCCTGGCAGCCCTGGGTAAGAAGAACGGCCTCACCCTGGATGGAACGCCAATCATCAAGACCGCTGATGAGCTCAATCTCCAACTGGAGGCCAACGGATGTGGAGCTGAAGGTCAGGAGGCGGTGGATGGGACGGACGGAGGTGCCGTCTGGCTCGTTTGTCCGGCTATTCCGGATCCGCGCGCCGGCGCCATTGCCCTGGACGCGTTCCTGGACCAGGTGCGTCTGCCCAGCGGCTTCCCGCAGAACCTTACGTTGACCATTAACTTTCTTAGCCTGCAGATCTTCGGGGTGTTTCCCAACGAACTCACGTCGACGCAGCAGGCTCAATTGAATACAGCGGTGGCTTCAGCGACGTCGACAGCGCCCTAGTTGCGCTGATCGGGAACCTTCGCAAGACCCCTGGCAGTGCCGTAGCTCTGCCAGGGGTAGTCCTGTCTCAAGGGAGACAATGATCAAAATGCCTACAGCTAAGGGAAAGCGGATTTCTCGCCGGGATTTCATCAGACTTACGGCCAGCGCGGTGGCCGTCGGACCATTCTTCTCCTTTCCTCACACCGCTCATGCCAGACAGAAGACGCTGAAGATCGCAAAATGGGCCCATTTCCTGCCTGAGTTCGACCTCTGGTTTGAGGGCGTGGCCAAGGACTGGGGCCAGCAGCACGACACGAAGATAGTTGTGGACGAAATTCCTTTGGAGCAGGTCCACGAGCGTGCGACGGTTGAGATCAAGGCCGGCAAGGGACACGATGTGTTCATCTTCCCCTGGCCGCCCGCCGAATATCACCAACATGTGATTGACCATGGCGATATCTATCAGATGGCTGCTTCCAAGTACGGCGCGATCCCCCAACTCGCGCACAGGTCAACATTCAATCTCCAGACCAAGACATATTTCGCATTTGCCGATTTCTGGGCGCCCTCCCCCCTTCACTTCTTTCAGGACCATTGGGCCCAGGTTGGCATGCCTCTTGGTCCTGTGCATTACGGTAGCCTGTACGGCGGCGGGAAGAAACTGCGCGACCAGCTCGGCATACCCTGCGGCCTCGCATTCACGCCAACCTTGGAAGGCAATGTCACGTTACACACTATCCTGTACGCCTTTCGCGCTTGGATATTGGATGGAAGCGGAAACGTGCTTTTTAACAAGAATGCTTTCGCCGTCGGTGCCATGAAGTATATCCAAGGGCTGTACCGGGATTCGGGAACGCCAGAGCAGCTTGCCTGGGCGTCCGGAGGCAACGTACAGGCCATGCTGGCGCGCAAGACTTCGTGTACGACCAATGCGATCAGTCTATTGCGCGCTGCTGAAAAGCAAGAGCCTCAGGTGGCGAGCAAGATCCTGCTCCAACCGCCGTTATTGGGCAGAAACGGCATGGGTATAACCGCGCTCCCGCATGTCACCAATTGCTCCGTGGTCTGGAAGTTCGCCCAGAATCAGGGCGGAGCCCGACAATTCCTGGCCGACCTGATAGACAACTCCAGAGCCGGTTACGAGAAAAGCCTTGGGTGCAACTTTCCGATTTATCCAAAAACGGTTCCCGACATCATCGTCCGGCTGTCCAAGGACCCGCAAGGCGATCCGTCTTACAAGTATGTGGAGCTCAAGGATGCGCTGCACTGGACGCCGAATCTGGGCGTGCCCGCAATGGCCAACCCGGCATTCATGGAAATTTTCAACAGTTCTGTCGTCCCCAGAATGGTAGGCAAGCTCCTTAAAGGTGAACAGAGCGCGGAAGATGCCGCTGCCGCCGGCGCGGCAGAAATGCAGCGCATCGTCGAAAAATGGAAGCAGGTGAGCTGATCGTGGCCGCCCGGAGGACAACGCTAATGTATCGAAGAAGGACCTGCACTCTGTCCATGCGGAAGCTTACTTCCCTGGTTCTGGTATTTCTGGTCATGGCGGCGGCCACCGCGGTTCCTTCCGCCCCGCTGCCGCGCAAGTCTCCAGAATTCGCGATGAACGAGCCCTCAGGCAAGCAGATTCTGCTTTCCAGCTTCAAGGGCAAAGTGGTGATGATCGAATTTTTTTTCCTGAGATCTCAGAAATGTCTCAATCTGACCCGGACCATGAATACGCTTAACGCCGAGTTAGGAGCACGCGGCTTCCAGCCGATCGCGGTGGCGTTCCCCGCTCCCCAGTCCGACGCCAACGGCACGCTGGTGGGCTATTTGGCGGAGTCTTACAAACTCAACTATCCGGTGGGCTATACCGATAAGAACAGTGTGGATCAGAATCTCAATCGTGGGCCACGCGAAGTTCTGAGGATTCCCCAGGTGATCATCATAGACCGCGCCGGCATGATTCGCGCTCAGAGCGGAGGCTATGATGGAAACTTAAAATTGGAAGACGAAGCCTATCTGCGCACGCTGCTCAACGGTCTGCTCAAAGAGACCGTATCTGCCGCCACAAAGAAATAGGAGACATCCATCAAGAGTGCTGGTTTTTTGGCGTCCCTGACGGGATTTGAACCCGTGTTACCGCCGTGAAAGGGACCACACAGTTCGTAACTAATTGAAACTATGCAGCACGGATGGCCACCAAAGTGAGTTGCAGTAAGCTTCAGAACACCTTCGTGGATCATAATTGGATCATGAAATGGCTCGCAGAGTTGCTCGATTTTCACCTAGAGAAGAGGCATGCGAAAGTGACATTCGCTACCTGCGACAACTCGTTGCACGATGGTGTTCAGCAATCCGATGAAGCTGACCTCGTCCGTATTGAAGCGGCAATTGTGGCCTTCATTGGTTAGCTTCCGACAATTCCACGCTCGGGCCGCATGATTTTAGCGCAAACGCAGGGGGCGTTTCGCTAATTAGACTCATTCACTCATTGGAAAAACGAGGGAACGAACCAGGGACAACAAAATTGAGACCTTTGGTTTGAAATTGCCGATCATTCAAGAATCTGGTCCTGTTACGCTCCATGCAATCCGTTAGCCTGTTTTCCACTGTTTACTTATATGGCCATGCGAGTCCCTGGAAGTCGGTAAGCGTGGGCTTGTAGACGGCGGGTTTGCTGCCACATTTTCGTTGTAACGTCTTGCCCACTGCCTTCACTACTAACTAAGCACTCTTTAGAAAGTGCGCGGTGTATATAAGGCACTGAATTCCGGAACTCAGGCATCGCTCGATCATTAATTAGCTATTTATAGGATGAACTGGAGGACGCATGCCAGGGCAACTTACTGATGCCGAACTCAAAGCTTTATTTGAGCGCCATGGATTTACGACCCGATCGGCTGTGATGCTGCCTATCCTCTGGCAAGCCCACAGGGCGGCATGCGTCAGCGACATAACCGTTCTTCTGGAAGGTGAAACTGGCACCGGCAAGCAGGTGTTGGCCCAGGCCATCCACAATCTCGACGAAAAAAGGAAGTCGTTTCCTTTCATCACGGTACATTGCTCCATGGTGAGCGACGGCCTGGCGGAAAGCGAGTTATTCGGCCACCAGCGAGGCTCATTTTCCGGGGCCGTACGCGATCGCGATGGCTTATTCCAGTCCGCTGACGGAGGCACCTTATTCCTTGACG